>JBDTUL010000297.1:0-7765 GCA_040007735.1 Gammaproteobacteria bacterium
CCATCACCTTCGTCAGCGCCGCCGTCAGCGTCGTCTTGCCGTGGTCCACATGCCCAATCGTCCCCACGTTCACGTGCGGCTTGTTGCGTTCGAATTTCTCTTTGCTCATGGCAGCGCTTCCCAGTAACTAACCTGACTAATACTTGATGATGCTTTCGGCAATGTTCGGCGGCACTTCGACGTACTTCTCGAATTCCATCGTGAAGGTCGCACGGCCCTGGCTCATCGAGCGCACGGTCGTGGCGTAGCCAAACATTTCCGACAGCGGCACTTCGGCTGTGACGGCCTTGCCCGAAGGCGAGTCGTCCATGCCCATGATCTGCCCGCGGCGACGGTTCAGGTCGCCGATGACATCGCCCGAGTATTCCTCGGGGCTCACCACTTCAACTTTCATGATGGGCTCGAGCAGGATCGGCTTCGCCTTGCGAAACCCATCCTTGAAGCCCATCGAGGCGGCGATCTTGAACGCCATCTCGTTCGAATCGACATCGTGATAGGAGCCATCGAACGCGGTGACCTTCACGTCGACGACGGGATAGCCCGCCATTACGCCGGTTTCCTGCGCTTCCTTGATGCCCTTCTCGACGGCCGGGATGTACTCGCGCGGCACCGAGCCGCCGACGATCCCATTAATGAATTCGTTGCCCTTGCCCTGCCCGTTCGGCTCGAGTTTCAGCCACACGTGGCCGTACTGGCCGCGGCCGCCGGACTGGCGCACGAACTTGCCTTCGGAATCGACCTTGCCCTTGATCGTTTCGCGGTACGCGACCTGCGGCTTGCCGACGTTCGCATCGACGTGGAACTCACGCTTCATGCGATCGACGATGATTTCCAGGTGCAGCTCACCCATGCCGGAAATGATGGTCTGGCCGGATTCCTGATCCGTGTGTACGCGGAACGAAGGGTCTTCCTTCGCAAGGCGCTGCAGGGCCACACCCATCTTTTCCTGGTCGACCTTGGTCTTCGGCTCCACCGCCACCGAGATGACGGGCGCCGGGAATTCCATCTTCTCGAGCGTGATCACCTTCTCGAGATCCGACAGGGTGTCGCCCGTGATGACGTCTTTCAGGCCCACAGCCGCGGCGATGTCGCCGGCGCGAACTTCCTTGATGTCGGTGCGCTCGCTGGCATGCATCTGCAGCAGCCGGCCGATGCGCTCTTTCTTGCCCTTGCTCGGCACGAACACCGTGTCGCCCGAGTTGAGCGTGCCGGAGTAGACGCGGAAGAAGGTGAGATTGCCGACGAACGGGTCGTTCAGAATCTTGAAGGCCAGCGCGGAGAACGGCGCCTCGTCGGAGGCCTTGCGGGTGTCCGGCTCGCCACGCTCGTTCAGGCCGATGACCGCAGGCATCTCCGTGGGGTTCGGCATGTACTCGACGATCGCGTCGAGCAGCGCCTGCACGCCCTTGTTCTTGAACGCCGTGCCGCACATCACCAGCACGATGTCGTTCTTCAGCGCGCGAGTGCGCAGACCGTTCTTGATCTCCTCTTCGGTCAGCGCCTGGCCTTCCAGGTATTTGGTCATCAAAGCGTCGCTGCCATCGGCAGCGGCTTCGATCATCTTCGTGCGCGCCTCTTCGGCCTCGGCCTTGAGGTTCGCCGGGATGTCCTTGAACGTGAACTTCATCCCCTGGGTTTCATTGTCCCAGTAGATAGCCTTCATGCGCACCAGGTCGATGACGCCTTCGAAGCTCTCTTCGGCGCCGATCGGCAGCTGGATGGGCACGGGATTGCCGCGCAGGCGGGACGCGATCTGCTCCACGCAGCGCTGGAAGCTGGCGCCGGCCCGATCCATCTTGTTGACGAACGCGATACGGGGCACGCCGTACTTGTTCATCTGCCGCCACACTGTTTCCGACTGCGGCTGCACGCCGGAGACGGCGCAGAACAACGCTACGGCGGAATCGAGCACGCGCAGCGAGCGCTCGACTTCGATGGTGAAGTCGACGTGGCCGGGCGTATCGATGATGTTGATGCGGTGTTCGGGAAACTGGCCATCCATGCCCTTCCAGAAACACGTGGTGGCAGCCGCGGTAATGGTAATTCCGCGCTCCTGCTCCTGCTCCATGTAGTCCATGACGGCGGCGCCGTCATGCACTTCACCGATCTTATGCGAGACCCCCGTGTAGAACAGGATGCGCTCCGTCGTAGTGGTCTTCCCGGCATCGATATGTGCCGAGATACCAATATTTCGATAGCGCTCGATGGGGGTACCGCGTGCCACGGTGTTTTCCTTTATGACGGCCCGAAAACCGGGGCCGCCGCATGCCTACCAGCGATAGTGCGCGAAGGCTTTATTAGCCTCCGCCATACGATGCGTGTCCTCACGCTTACGCACGGCGGCGCCGCGGTTTTCCGCAGCGTCCATCAATTCGTGCGCAAGCCGGAACGCCATCGACTTCTCGCTGCGGTCGCGAGCGGCGTCGATGATCCAGCGCATCGCCAGTGTCTGGCGGCGAGTCGAGCGAACTTCAACGGGGACCTGGTAGGTGGCGCCGCCGACGCGGCGTGACTTCACTTCAACCACGGGCTTCACGTTGTCGAGTGCGGTAGCGAGCGTCGAGACGGCCTCGGCGCCGGGCTTGCCGGTCTTCTCGGTGATGCGGTCGATGGCACCATAGATGATGCGTTCGGCGGCGGACTTCTTGCCGCTCTTCATGACCACGTTCATGAACTTGGCCAGCATCTCGTTGTGGTACTTCGGGTCCGGCAGGATGGTGCGGACGGGAGCCTGTGCTCTGCGTGACATAGCTTACTCTGCCTTACGGGCTGCGCCCGGGGGTTCAACGTGGTTCGCGCAAAGCCGCGAGCCACGAACAAATTGCTCGGACCGGATCACTTCTTCGGACGCTTCGAACCGTACTTCGAGCGGCCTTGACGGCGCTCGACCACGCCTGCGCAATCCAGCGTGCCGCGCACGGTGTGGTAGCGGACGCCTGGCAGGTCTTTCACGCGGCCGCCGCGGATGAGCACCACGGAGTGCTCCTGAAGGTTGTGACCTTCACCGCCGATGTAACTGGTGACTTCGTAGCCATTGGTAAGCCGCACGCGGCAAACCTTGCGAAGAGCCGAATTGGGCTTCTTCGGCGTCGTGGTGTACACGCGCGTACATACGCCACGCTTCTGCGGTGAGGCGCCGAGCGCCGGCACCTTCGTTTTTTCTGCTCTCGTCCGGCGGGGGGCCCGGATAAGCTGCCCAGTGGTGGCCATGCCTGTCTCCAACAACCTTAAGTGCGAGCGCGTTGCCTGTAGGGCGCGCTTGCGCGATTGCGCTTAGAAGACGACCGGGCCGCCCATCAGGCGGCCCGGTGCTACTAAGCGTCTGTTTAACGGTTCCGGCGGAAAGTTAATGGCCGGACCGACAAAGGCCGGCGATTCTAGGTAGCGACCCAGGGTGTGTCAACCGGATGAAGGGGCGCAGTCGTGGCGTGCCCCTTGCCGTGTGCCGTGCCGTGCGAGCCGCTGCTCCAGCCGCCCGGCGATTGAGGGCCCTCTTCACCCGTTCGCGCCGGATCGGTAAGTGCCAGGTGAAGTCGCGATCAGCCAGTCCCGGTGAGGGACCGCCCGCTGGACCGGTCCATCGGAGGCTCGGCAAAACGCATCCTGCGTTTTGACGTCCCTCCCCGGGACTGGCTGACCACGCCTCCACTGTTGTTCATACTGGCGGGGCGGCGCCTATAAGAAGCTCAGGGGGGATAAAGATGCCGATTCATTCAACAGCCGGCGGGCGGATGCGCGTCATGGGCCGGATGGCCATTGCTATCGTCTTGCTCGGGGCGCTCGCGCCTGCAAGCCAGGCTGACGTGGCTGCCAGTGCGCCGGGCGGGTTCGTCCTCAAAATTGAAACGTCCGTCGCTGCCGCGCCGGCGGAGGTGTACGCCCAGTTCATCCAGATCGGCCAGTGGTGGTCCGATGCGCATACGTATTCGGGCAAAGCAGCCAACATGACCCTTACCGCCACGCCGGGTGGGTGCTTCTGCGAGGCCCTCGCCGACGGTGGGTTCGTGCGCCACGCGGCCGTGGAGTACTCGGTACCGGGCAAGGCCCTGCGGCTCTCGGGCGCACTGGGGCCGCTGCAGGAGATGGGGGCGTATGGGTTGCTGTCGTTCCGCTTCGAGCCGGACGGGGCAAAGACCCGGCTGGTCACCACCTATACGGTGAGCGGGTTCATGCCCGGCAAGGGCCTCGCCGAGGTGGCCGCGCCAGTAAACGGCGTACTCACCGAGCAAGTGACCCGACTCAAACGTTTGGCCGAGACCGGCAAGACGGGCGTCTGACCCATTCGGCCGATCGGCCCCGGTGATATGCCGGTGTGCGCCCGCTCCGGTGATCTGCTTGGGTGGTATGCCATTGTCTCAGCTCCGGTGATCTGCCGGGGCACCAAACCGCGAAAGCATTCTGCGGACAGCTGCTTCTGAAAGGCAGCTGGCAATGCTCTCTCAGCCGCCCGGCGATTGGGCTCTTGATCCTCTCATCTAGCCCGCATGAGAGACGCGAAACCGGCACAACGCTTGCTAAGATCCAGGCATGAAAGACCGTTCATACAGCCTCGCAATTCTGCTCGGATTGATGATCCTGCTCGCCGTCGTCGTGGGCTGAGGCCCGCGTCTACGTCCGTAGCGGTTCGATAGCGGCGTCCGCCGGCGCCCGCTTGCCCACTTTGCGCACTATCCATTCGCGCAGATCGTCCAGCAGTGTGTAGACCGTGGGCACCACGAACAGGCTGAGGCCTGTCGAGGTGATGAGGCCCCCAATCACCGCGATGCCCATGGGCGAACGGAAGCTCGGGTCTGCGGAAAAGCCCGCCGCAACCGGCAGCATGCCGGCAATCATCGCGATAGTGGTCATGACGATGGGACGCGCGCGCTTGGCGCAAGCATCGATGAGCGCATCCGCCCGCGACATGCCGTGAACCTCCCGCGCCATCACCACGTATTCGACCAGCAGAATCGAGTTCTTGGTGACGATGCCCATCAGCATCAGCAACCCGATCAGCGAGGGCAGCGACAACCCGTAACCGCAGATCAGCAGCCCCGCGAGCGCGCCGCCAACGGACTGAGGAAGCGCACCCAGGATGGTGAGCGGCTGAATGAAGTCATGGAACAGCAGCACCAGCACGGCATAGATGCAGAGCAGGCCGATGGCCATGGCCGCGATGAACCCACCAAACAGCTCCTGCATGCGCTGCACGTCGCCGGTCTCGCGACGCTCGACGCCTTCGGGCAGATGCGCGAGGGTGGGCATCTGCTCCACTTTCTTCAGCACGTCGCCCAGCGGTTTGCCGGCGAGGTCCGCAGAGACGGTGACGTTACGACTGCGGTCGTAACGCTCGATGCTCGTGGGCCCGGCGCCGAACGACACTTTCGCAATGTTCTCGAGCGGCACCAGGCCGGCACGGCCCGGCACGAGCATTGAACGGATGCGCTCGATGTCCCCGCGCGAGTCGTCGTTCAAACGCACGCGGATCGGTACCTGGCGTTCCGGCAGGTTGAACTTCGGCAAGCTCATCGACACATCGCCACTGGTGGCGATACGCGTCGCTGCGCTCAGCGCTTCCGTGGAAACACCGAGCTCCGCGGCACGATCCGCAATCGGAGCGATGACGATTTCCGGTTGGACGAGGCTCGCGGAGGAGGTGACGTTCGACAGCCCGGCATCGCGCACGTCCCGCTCCACACCCTGAGCGACGTTCGCGAGCTGCACGGGGTCGTCGCCGGCGAGACTGATCTGCAGCTTCTCACCGAAGCCACCTACCCCGAATGCGAGCCGCACGCCTGGCAGATCCTGCAGCACTGCGGATGCGGCCTTCTCGAACTCGGCTTGAGTGCGTTTCTGCTTCGAATGGGGAAGCAGCTGAATTGTGAGAGTTGCCTTGCGCACCGTGCCCGCTGCGCTGGCAAAACCGTTGTTGCTGGGAGCACCCACCGTTGTGTACGTGCGCACGACATCAGGAAACTTAGCGAGCCGTTCACGAACGGTTTCTGCAACGGCGCGCGTGTCTTGAATCGTGGAGCCCGGCGTCAACTCGAGTTGCACCACCGAGAAACCATAGTTACCCGGTGGCACCAGGCCGGTGGACATGAACGGAACCACGCCTATCGACAGAAAGAAGAACGCCGTGGCGGCGAACAGTGTCGTCTTCCTGTGATCCAGGCAGAGCTGCACCGTGCGCAGGTACCAGAGCTTGAATTTGCCGTCGCGGTCCGGCGCATCGTGCGGCTTCATCAGATACGCCGCCATCATGGGCGTGAGCAATCGCGCGACCAGCAGCGAGCACAACACTGCGGTAACCGTGGTGACCGCGAACTGCTTGAAAAACTTGCCGGCAATGCCGGGCATGAATGCCACGGGCAGAAACACGGCGCACAAAGTCATCGACGTGGCGATGACCGCCAGCCCGATTTCCTGAACCGCCTCTTCGGCAGCCTTGACGGGCGACTTGCCGTCGCGCAGGTGGCGAACGATGTTCTCCACTTCCACGATGGCATCGTCGACCAATATTCCGACCACCAGCGACAGCGCCAGCATGGTCATGACGTTGAGCGTGTAGCCCGCCATATAGTGCAGCACCCAGAAGGTGGGCACCACCGACAACGGCAACGCGACGGACGAAACGAACGTGGCACGCCAGTCACGCAAGAATATCCACACCACGATGATGGCCAGGAGAGACCCTTCGAGCAGGATATAGATGGAGTCCTTATAGGACTCACGCACATAACTGACGGTGTTGCTGACTTCGTCGATGTGCATCTTGGGGTAGCGCACCCGCATCTGCTTGATAACGGCTTCCACACCATCCGCGACGCCGAGCGCGCTCGCGCCCACGGCGCGCGTGATTTCGAAACCCACAATGGGTTTGCCATCCAGCAAAGCCAGCTGGCGCTGCTCCGATGCCTGGTCCCTAACTTGAGCAATTGCGTCGAGCCGCACGGCGCGATTGTCCGGAAGCAGTATCGGCATCGCGGCGAGGTCCGCCACCGACGACGCCGTAGCGACCGTGCGCATGCTCTGTTCCTGATCCCCAATGCGCGCTTCGCCACCAGGCAGCTCCACTTGCGTGCGGCGGAGCTGCTTGGAAATGTCGCCGGCCGTAGTACCCAGCGCGTTCAGCGCATCTGGATTGAGGTCCACGCGAATCTCGCGGTCCACGCCGCCCACTCGCCGAACGGCGCCCACGCCATCCACAGAGGAGAGCTCGCGATTGACGGTGAGATCGACAAACCAGGAGAGCTCAGTTTCACTCATGCCCGGAGACGACACGCCATACGTCACTACAGGCGAGCCTGCGGTGGTGACGTGCGCGACGATGGGCTCTTCGATCTCGGCGGGAAGGTTTGAACGGATGCGCGTGACCGCATCTCGCACGTCATCTACCGCTTCACTGACATCACGCTCGAGCTGGAACTCGATGATCGTCGTGGAAATGCCTTCCGTGACGGTCGAGCGGATGTGATCGATGCCGGTGGCGCTCGCCACCGAATCTTCGATCTTGCGCGTGACTTCGGTTTCGAGCTGGGACGCCGGCACACCCGGGTAGTTGACCGTGACGGTGACCGTTGGGATGTCGAGGTCCGGCCTGTCCTGCACGCCCAGCTTCTTGAAGCCGACGACACCCGCGACCGTCAGGGCGACGAACAGCACCAGCACCGGCACGGGCCGGTGGATCGACCAGGTGACCATGTTCATGTGGCACCGGCTCCCGCACGCGCAGAAGAACAAGCCGGCGCCGTGCACGTCCGCTGTTCAGACGGTGTACAAGTGA
>JBDTUL010000298.1:0-7762 GCA_040007735.1 Gammaproteobacteria bacterium
CCGAGTGCGCGGTTGAAGTTTTCCCAGTTCTGCTGCCACAACTGCAGCGCCTGTTCGGCTTCCTCGAAAGCCGACGCGGCGGAGGTTTCCGACAGCTGCATCGTCTCGAGCTGCGGAGCCAGCATCTCGATTTCTTCGCGCAGGTCGGCCAGCTGTTTCTCATCCCGCTCGATGTGCAGGGCGAGATCGTTCAGCGTGCCGCGGGACTGCGCGAGATCGGACTTCTGGCGCTCGCGCAGCTGGCGCGTGTGCTCGATGGTTTGCTGGGTGCGGGAAATTTCCCCGCCCACTTCGTAGTAACGCCCCTGCACACCGGAAACGAGCTCGCTCTGTTCGGTGTGGAACGTTCGCTGTTTTTCGATGGCGGCTTCGGCAGAGCGCTGGTCCGCAAGCGCCGCCTGCATGGAAAGGTCGCACTCGCGCACGGCGCTGTCGTGCACTTCCGTGCCGCTATCCAGCTCGCGCAGGCGCAGAGCCAGCACTTCGGCAGTGAGCTTGCGCTCCTGTTCCTTGAATGACTGGTAACGCCGCGCCGTGGCGGCCTGACGCTGCAGGTGACGAATCTGCTTTTCAACTTCGTCCCGCACGTCCTGCAAACGCTCGAGATTTTCGCGAGTCTCACCGATGCGGCTTTCGGTTTCCTTGCGGCGCTCTTTATAGCGCGAGATGCCCGCGGCCTCTTCGACGAAGGCCCGCATGTCCTCGGGCTTGGATTCGATGACCCGCGAGATCATGCCTTGCTCGATGATGGCGTAGCTGCGCGAGCCGAGGCCGGTGCCGAGGAACAGCTGCGTGATGTCCTTGCGGCGGCAGCGGGCTCCGTTCAGGTAATAGCTCGAGCTGCCGTCGCGTTCGACCTGCCTTTTGAGCGACACCTCGTTGTAACTGGCGTAAGCGCCCCCAATCTTGCCGTCCGAATTATCGAACACCAGCTCCACAGAGGCGGCGCCCACGGGCTTGCGCGCGCTCGAGCCGTTGAAGATGACATCGGCCATGGAGTCGCCACGCAGGTGGCGTGCGGAGAGCTCGCCCATGACCCAGCGCACGGCGTCGATGACATTCGACTTGCCGCAACCGTTGGGGCCGACGATGCCCGACAGATTGCTGGGAAACGTTACGTGAGTAGGATCGACAAAAGACTTGAAACCGGCGAGCTTGATCTTGGTCAGCCGCATGAAGACTCTCTGATGGATTACGCCTCCCGCCCGGCGGCGGGCGGTAGTGTATGGTAATTGCCCTGAACGCAAAACCCGCAGGGGATAAAACTCTTCCGATGAGCGATCTCGAGACCTTTGCGAATCCGGCACCGGATCGCGACTACACCATCCGCATGACGATGCCCGAATTCACCTGTCTGTGTCCCAAGACGGGCCAACCGGATTTCGCGACGCTGGAACTGGAGTACGTGCCGGACCGTTTGTGCGTGGAGTTGAAGTCACTGAAGCTGTATATCTGGTCGTTCCGCGGTCGGGGCACCTTCCATGAAGCGGTCACGAACGAGATCGTGGACAAGCTGGCAGGAACTACATCGCCGCGTTTCATGCGCCTGACAGCGCGATTTAACGTTCGGGGCGGAATCTACACCACCGTGGTGGCGGAGCGCCGCCAGCCGGGGTGGCAGCCCCCGACGCAGGTCTCGCTGGCCTGAATTTCGGCTGCCGAAGGTCCTTTTTTGCGCTTTTGGTCCGCCCTTTTGGCAAACGCCCGGCCCGGCCGGTCTGATCCCAGACGATAGAGGCAAGTTACAGCACCGTTTACACGCGAAAGTCGGCCGGTATAATCCCGCGTCCTTCAAACGGCACGTGCTTTTGAGGAGCGACTGATGACGGCCAAACGTCCCGCGCCCAAGTCCGCCAAGGCAAAGAAGCCCGCGACGCGGCCGGTCGCCCGCAAGGTCGAGGCCAAGCGCCCGGTCGAGCGCCCGAAGGCCGCAGCATCCCCGAGGAAAACCGTACCCGTGTCACCCGCTTCGAAGAAAGTTCCGACTCCCCGAACCACCCCTGCCGCCGCGGCAGATGCCCCGGTCGCCAAGCCCAAGGCGGCTGAAAAGTCCGTGGAGGCCACCGCGGCTCCGTCGCGCGCTGCGCCACCGGCAAGTCCGCCTGCGGCCGCTCCTCGTGCCCATGCGGCGCCCGCCCCGGCGGCGCCTGCGGAAGACGAATACGACAGTATCGAGCCCGGCAGCCTGCTAGCCGGCCCCCGCAACGTTCAGCCGTACATCGCCAAGCGTGGCGAGCAGTACATGAACAAGGAGCAGCTGGAGCATTTCCGGCAGATCCTGCAGGGCTGGAAGCGAGACCTCATGGAAGAAGTCGACCGCACCGTCACCCACATGAAAGACGAGGCGGCCAATTTCCCCGACCCGAACGACCGTGCCACGCAGGAAGAGGAATTCAGCCTCGAGCTGCGCACGCGAGATCGGGAGCGCAAGCTCATTCGCAAGATCGACGAAGCGGTGAAGCGTACCGAGGACGGCTCGTACGGCTACTGCCTGGAGACCGGCGAGGAAATCGGCGTGAAGCGGCTCGAAGCGCGCCCCGTCGCCACCCTGACCATCGAGGCGCAGGAACGTCGTGAACGCCGCGAACGGCAGTACGGCGACCGAGACGACCGCTACAGATAAGCCAGGTCTGACCCCGGCTGGCCCGCCCGGGCCGGCCGGTCTCTACGTCGGTCGCTTCGCCCCCTCACCTACCGGGGCGCTCCATCTCGGTTCCCTGGTAGCTGCCCTGGGCAGCTTTCTGGACGCACGCCATCACGGCGGCCGCTGGCTGCTGCGCATGGAAGACCTGGACACTCCGCGGGTCATCCGGGGCTGTGCGGACCAAATCCTGCGTACGCTCGAACTCTTCGGCCTCACCTGGGACGAGCAGGTCTCCTGGCAGAGCCGCCAGCGGGAGCGATACGCGCAAGCGGCCGAAGCCCTCCGCACGCACGGCCATACGTTTGAATGCAGCTGCTCTCGCCGCCTGCGAGCTGAGAATGAAGACCGCGGCTATCCCGGCACCTGCCGCGACAAACCACCCGGCCCGGCACCCACCGCCACGCGCTTCCGCGTGGACGAGAATCGGACCGTCCTGGTCGACGACAAATTTCAGGGTCCTTGCCCGTTCGAGCTGCGCTCGCTGGGCGACGTGGTAATTCGTCGCCGGGATGGCATCTTTGCCTATCAACTCGCCGTCGTCGTGGACGACGCAGCCCAGGGCATCACGCGAGTGGTGCGCGGAGCCGACCTGCTGACGAGCACTGCCTGGCAACTATGTATACAACAGGCACTGGACTATCGGCCTCCTGACTACGCGCACCTGCCCCTGGTGGTGGAGCCGGATGGCACGAAGCTTTCAAAAACCCGCCGCTCGCTGCCGCTCGATGCGACGGAAATTGCGCCCTCACTGCTCTGCGCCCTGCGACTGTTGCGCCAGAACGTCGCTTTGGGACTCGAAAACGAGGCACCTTCTACGGTACTGGAATGGGCTATCAAGCACTGGAATCCCCGTGCTTTTCATGCTATCCGGGAAGTGCGCCCCGACCCCGGACACTAACTTTTCGTGTTTTTAATTTGGTTCATCGCGACACTTGTACTAATGTAGGTGCTCGGGCCGACCCTGACGGTTCTGGGATAGGAACGTCCATTAATGAGTACAGGGGTGTGCGATGAGCGATCCGCGAGTTATCAAGAAATATCCGAACAGGCGTCTGTACGACACGGTCGAGAGCCGTTACATCACGCTCGCCGACGTCCGCAAGCTGGTTGTGGACCGAATCGAATTCGTGGTCATCGACAAGAAGAGCCAGAACGACATCACGCGCAGCATCCTGCTGCAGGTGATCGCCGAGCAGGAGCATGCAGGCGAGCCGATCATGAGCCGGGACTTCCTGTCGCACATCATCCGGACCTACGGTGGTGCGCTACATGGAATGATCGGCAGCTATCTCGAGCAGAGCGTGAAACTCTTCGTGGCGCAGCAACGTGAGATGCGAGAAAAAGGAAAAACCCTGGGCGGCGACAACGCCGATGCCATGGCAGGCCTTGCGAATCGCAACTACCTGCGCTGGCGGTCGGTCCAGGACGAGATTTACAGCACGCTGGTACGCGCAGCAGGGCGCGGCAGCAGACCGGAGAGCGAGGACGAGAACGAGGTCAGCGTGGCCCGGTCGCGCCAGTAGCGCTCTAAGGTCAATCGGACGGTAAAAAAAACCCGCTGTCTCTCACGAGGCAGCGGGTTTTTCGTTTGGGGACGATGTGACGGGGCGAGTTATGCCGCGTCGACACTCCGCATGGAAAGGCGCACGCGGCCCTGGCGGTCGACTTCCAGCACCTTCACACGCACCACGTCGCCTTCTTTCAGCTTGTCGCTGACACGCTCGACGCGCTCGTCCGAGATCTGCGAGATGTGCACGAGGCCATCGCGCCCCGGCAGGATCGTCACGAAGGCGCCGAAGTCCATGAGGCGAGCAACCTTGCCCTCATAGATGCGCCCGACTTCGACGTCGGCGGTGATCAGCTCGATGCGGCGCTGCGCTTCGCGGCCGGCCTGGCCGCTGACGGAGGCGATCTTCACCGTGCCATCGTTCTCGATGTCGATGGTGGTGCCGGTCTCTTCGGTGATCTGGCGGATGACCGCGCCACCCTTGCCGATGACGTCGCGAATCTTCTCGGAGTCGATCTTCATGGTGATGATCGACGGCGCCCACTCGGACATCTTCTCGCGCGAGGTGCTGATGACCTTGTTCATCTCATCGAGAATGAACAGCCGGCCATCGCGTGCCTGCTCCAGCGCAACCTTCATGATCTCGGGCGTCACGCCCTCGACCTTGATGTCCATCTGGAGCGCGGTGACGCCCTCTTTGGTACCGGCCACCTTGAAATCCATGTCGCCGAGGTGATCCTCGTCGCCCAGGATGTCGGTCAGCACTTTGAAGCGGCTGCCTTCGAGCACCAGGCCCATGGCCACACCGGCCACCGGCGCCTTGATGGGCACACCCGCATCCATCAGCGAGAGGCAGGTGCCGCACACGCTGGCCATGCTGCTGGAGCCGTTGGATTCGAGAATTTCCGAGACGACGCGGATGACGTACGGGAACGTGGTCATGTCCGGCATCACGGCCTTGACGCCGCGGCGAGCCAGATTGCCGTGGCCGATTTCGCGGCGCTTGGGCGACCCCATCATTCCGGTTTCGCCGACCGAGAACGGAGGGAAATTGTAGTGAAGCATGAACGGCTCGCGGCGTTCGCCCTCGAGCGCATCGATGATCTGCGAGTCGCGGCTGGTGCCGAGCGTGGTGGCCACCAGAGCCTGCGTCTCACCGCGCGTGAACAGCGCAGAGCCGTGCGTACGCGGCAGCACTCCAACTTTCACGGTGATGGGGCGAACGGTCTTGTGGTCGCGGCCGTCGATGCGCGGCTCGCCGTTCAGCACCTTCTGGCGAACGATGTTGCTCTCGAGCTTGAAGAGCTCGGTTTCCACCTGGTCCTTGCTGTACTTGGCCGCGTCGCCTTCGGCGAGCGAGGCCAGTGTCTGCGCCTTGATCTCAGAGAGACGCGCGACGCGCGATTTTTTCTCAGTGAGCGCATAAGCCTGCGTGATGGCGGCCTGGGCATGCAGCGCCAGCGCGCTGACCAGCTCGGCATTCGTCGCCTCCGGCTTCCAGTCCCACTTCGGCTTGCCGGACTTGGCAACCAGCTCGTTGATGGCCTTGATGGCGATCTGCATCTGCTGGTGGCCGAACACGACGGCGTTCAGCATTACTTCCTCAGAGAGGCGATCCGCTTCGGATTCCACCATGAGCACGGCGGCCGCGGTGCCCGCGACGACGAGGTGCAGCTTGGATTCCGTGAGCGCCTTGGCCGTGGGATTCAGGATGTATTGACCATCCTTGAACCCGACGCGCGCCGCGCCGATGGGGCTGCTGAACGGCAGGCCCGACAGGGCCAGCGCGGCAGAGGCACCAATCAGCGAGGGAATGTCGGCATCGATTTCCGGGTCGAGCGACAGCACGGTGGCAACCACCTGCACGTCGTTATAGAAACCATCCGGAAACAGGGGGCGAATCGGGCGGTCGATGAGGCGCGAGGTCAGCGTCTCTTTTTCGGTAGGCCGGCCTTCGCGTTTGAAGAAGCCACCGGGGATGCGGCCCGCGGCGTACGTCTTCTCGATGTAATTCACGGTCAGCGGCAGGAAGTCACGGCCGGGGGCGGCCTGCTTCTTTGCGGCGACGGTGACGAGCACCACCGTATCGCCCATGGAGACTTTCACGGCGGCTTCGGCCTGCCGGGCAAGCTCGCCGGTTTCGATGGTGACTGTGTTTGAACCGTACGGAAAACTAGTGGTGACAGCGCTCACGCTTCATTCCTCAATTGGGAAACCTGGAAAAGACCCAGTCGCCAAAACAAAAAGGGCCGCGTGTGTTGGCGCGGCCCCTGGTGGATTTGTTCAGCGGCGGAGGCCCAGTCGCTCGACGAGCTCCTGGTACTTCTGCGGTTGGGTAGCCTTGAGGTAGTCGAGGAGCCTGCGGCGCTGGTTGACCAGCTTTACCAGCCCACGGCGCGAGGAGTGATCCCGCTTGTGCGCCGTGAAGTGATCACCGAGACCG
Source organism: Gammaproteobacteria bacterium (assembly GCA_040007735.1). Taxonomy (GTDB): domain Bacteria; phylum Pseudomonadota; class Gammaproteobacteria; order Steroidobacterales; family Steroidobacteraceae; genus JADGHX01. The sequence goes on from JBDTUL010000298.1 coordinate 6,595, forward strand.
GTGATGCGGGCGGAGAGGAGCGCGATCTGTACTTCGGGTGACCCGGTGTCCTGGGGCCCGCGGCGGTGCTGCTCGAGGATTCCGCCCTTAATTTCAGTAGATAACGACATTGCGCCAAAGATTCCTAAAAGCTTGTCTTGACTGCCCTTTTACGAGGCGCGGGATTCTACCCGCACCCCCCCTCGCCCCACAAGTTTATGTAGGGCTCGCGGCGAACAAGCGCCGCGGTTGCACCTGGCCGAGGCCATCGGCCTCGCCAATGCCAAAGAAAACATTGCTTCCATCGTAGAGCCGAACCCGCCCAGGAGGCACGTCCGGCGGCACCGCCACCGACTGCCCGTGGGTTACCCGCATCGTGGCGGCCACGCTAAGGGAAACGGCCGGCATATGCATCACGGCGCGGTCCGGCCCCATGAGCTTCGGCTGCTCGCCCCGCTCGCTCAGGGCCACCACGTGCTCCAGCGTTTCCATGGGCTCCGCCTCGAAGGGTTCGACGTGCAACCGCCGCAGCGCCGCGACATGACCGCAGGTGCCCAGCCCTTTGGCGATGTCTTCCGACAGCGTGCGGATGTAGGTGCCCTTGGAACAGGAGACTTCCATCTCGACATGCTCCGCACCGAATGCGAGCACGGCCGACTCGAATATCTCGATCTCCCGCGGAGGCCGTTCCACCTCTATGCCGGCGCGCGCCAGCTTGTACAGCGGCTGGCCGTCACGCTTGATCGCGGAATACATGGGCGGAATCTGCAGGGTGCGCCCGGCGAACTTCGCCAGCACGCTATCCAGGCCGGCCCGATCGAACCCTGGCACCGGCAAGGTCTCCACCACGGCGCCTTCCACATCCCCGGTCGCGGTGCGCGTGCCCAGGGCGATGGTGAATCGATAGCGCTTGCGGCCGCTCAGGATGTCCCCGGCAATCTTCGTGGCCTCGCCGAGGCAGATGGGCAGCATGCCGGTCGCCAGCGGGTCCAGGCTCCCCACGTGGCCGGCCTTCTCGGCCCGCAGCAGCCGCTTCACGCGCTGAAGCGCGCCGTTGGACGACAGGCCCAGAGGCTTGTCGAGCAACAGGATACCGGTCAGGTTGATTCTGGGTTCCGTAGCTATTTGGGCGCGCTGTCGATGAGCGCGGTGAGCTTCGCGGCTTTTTCGAACGAGTCGTCGTATACGA
>JBDTUL010000299.1:0-7754 GCA_040007735.1 Gammaproteobacteria bacterium
TACTTGGCTACGAACCAAGGGGTCGGGAGTTCGAATCTCTCCAGGCGCGCCAACTCCCTCATTTTAAAGTTATTTCGTGCGCCTCACGTGTAAGTCGCTGTACTGATTTCGAGTCGAGTGAGGCGCGAAGTCGGCCGTTGAAAAATCGCTACTTCGAATCCCTCACTTTCCGCCAAATCCATGGACGTCCATGGAAGTGCACTGAGTTCCACTGAAGGCTGCTACTCGGGCTTTCCTCCCCCGGAACAACCATCCAAAGTAGGCTTGTGAGGTCTGCCGAGCCGCCTGCGAGGTCGCATTCGCCACCCCCTCCGCCACTAACACTCTAGTCACGGCGCTAGGTTGATGAAGGCGTTCTAAACCCCTACCTGCGCCGACACCGAGCATTCCGAGGGCACTCGCGGCAATCCGCGACAAATCAAACGCTTTCTGAATTCGCTCATGCTGCGTTATGCGATTGCCGAGGAGCAGTGGCGCGGTTTTCCCAGTTGTGCCTGTCGCCGCCTCGACGCGTTTCATACTCTCTACGAGCTCGTAGCGATCAACTCATTGATCATTGATCGTCCACGTTTCCCTTGGTCTTGTGCTGAATCGGAGAAGGAGCGCTAAATACTTTCACGGTGAAACGCGGATAGGCCAGCGGGGTTGTCTTGAACGCGGGCGGCTACAGTTCACGATGAGGTAACCCAATTGCCAGGCGCCGGCCACGTGTACGAGTTCGGCAGATTCCGTCTCGAACCTGCGAACGCATGTCTCCTGCGCGACGGTTCACGGGTGCCCGTAGAGCCCAAAGCTTTGCGCCTGCTCGAACTGCTGCTCGAAAGCGGCGGCGCGCTGGTCGATCGCGACCTTCTGCTGGATCAGTTGTGGGGCACGGTAGTCGTATCCCCCGGCAGCTTGACGCGTCTCATCGCGCAGTTGCGGCGTGCGCTTGATGACGACGCTGCCAGTCCCCGTTACATAGCGACCGTGCATACCCGCGGCTATCGCTGGTTGGGCGGACCACTAAGATCCGAGCCGGCTGCAGCCCGGGTATCGCACCTGCCGCAGCGACTAATTCGCCTGATAGGTCGCGATGCGGATTTGCGCGGGCTGGAACGCACGCTCGCCGGCGGCGTACGCCTGCTGACGCTGATCGGGCCGGGCGGCGCGGGCAAGACACAGCTGGCACTTGAATTGGGTCGCCGCCAGGAGCAGCGGAATGCAGCATCGGTGCTCTGGGTTGACCTCTCGACCGCAATCGACGCGGTGTCGGTAAGTCGCCTGGTCGCCGCAGCGGTTGGGGCGCACGAGCGCGCCGACATAGCGCTCGAACGCGGCATTTCCCTGGTGATCGGCGAACGCGAGCTGCTGCTTATTCTCGACAACTGCGAACGCGTGGCCGCGGCGGTCGCGGTGCTGTCACGCGGACTGCTCAGCCGCGGCCCGAAGCTTGTCATCGTCTGCACCAGTCAAACGACGCTCGATGTCGTAGAGGAATCTCTGTGCTGGGTGAAGCCGCTCGGCCTTCCGCCCCCGGCATCGCATGGGTCAGTGCCGTTGGACCAATTGATGGCATCTGACGCCGCTCAGTTGTTCATGGAGCGCGCGCGCGCCGCGGTTCCTGATTTCACCGCGCGGGACGACAACGCGCAGTTCATTGCTGAAATCTGCCGCCGGCTCGACGGCCTGCCGCTGGCAATTGAACTGGCAGCACCGTGGCTCGCCACGCTCACACCACAGCAACTGTTGGCGGCCCTGGACGACCGGTTCGTGCTGTTGACCCGGCGAGCCGTGGTCCTAGACCTGCGCCATCAGTCGCTGCAGGCGGCAGTCGAATGGAGCTTCGCCCTGCTCGAGCCACCGGAACGCCAGTTGCTGGAACTCTGCGGTGTGTTCGCTGGCACTTGGTCCATCGAAGCCGCTGCGGCCGTCGCGAACATCGAACGCCCGCGGATGCTGAATCTGCTTCAGGGGCTAGTGCAGCGCTCGCTGCTGGCGGTGGAGCGCGTCGGTGACGCATCACGTTACCGCCTGCTCGACAGCGTTGGCGCATTCGCCTGCGCGCGGCTGAGAGAGGGCGGACGCGAGCGCGAGGTGCGGGTCCGGCACGCCCAATACTTCACCGCCCTGGCTGCATCGGCGAACCAGCAGCTCGCGCGCAGCGACCAGCAGTTGGCCTGTCTCGAGCGCCTGCGCAACGACTGGACCAATCTGATCGCCGCGTTCGAATGGGCCAGTAGCGAGCAGGAATTCTGCGTGCTCGCCGCGGAACTGGTTACCGGCTTGCGCTGGGAATTCTGCTGGATCAGTGGCCGCTACCTTGAAGCCGACCGCTGGTTCAGCATGGCGTTGCGGTGGCTCGAGCAACTGCCGGGGGCGACACGAGCGCCCTTGCTGAATGGCTACTGCCTGGTGCTCTTCGGAATGACGGATTTTGCACGTGTTGGGCGACTGGCCGCCGCCGCGGAGGCGCAGGCCGAACAATCCGGGCAACGCTGGGAGCAGGCCTGGGCGCTCGGCTTGCAGGCCTGGGCCGCTGCAGGCGAGGGCCGGCGCGCAGATGCCGAGGCCTTCGCGTCCCGCTCTGTCTCGATGGGTGCAGAACTCGGCGACCCGTGGCTGCAGGCATTCGCCGAGCTGGGACTCGCGATGAGTTCCATTCGGGGCGGTGACTATGCCGACGCTATCCGGCGACTCACGCCGCATTCGCAGCTTCCTGTCGGTACGCTGGAACGGGGGTTGCGCGGCATGGTGTCCATTCAACGGGCGCTGGCGTTGTTTGCCGCAGACGACCCTGCAGAGTCGCGGCGAGAACTCGCGGCGACTGTTCGGCTTGCGGCCGAAATGAGGAATGCCCGTATGAGTACGGGTTGCTGTGAACTGGCCGCCTATCTGGCTGCGTCAGACGCCGACTTCGAGCTATCGGCGTGGCTGCTGGGCGCCGCGATGACGGGTCGCGAGATGACGGGTGCGCCGCTGCTGCCGCAGTGGCACGCTTCCCACGACGCGGTGCTCGCACTGTTGAAACGCGAATACGGTGAGGTGGCCTCCGAGGCTGCCAAGACACGGGGCCAGCGCACATCGCTGACAGTGAGCTTTGCCTCGGTGGTGCGCATGCATGGTGCGGAGAGCGTCGCGCCTGCCTTTCATCTTTCCGAATCCGTGCCTAGGTGAACAGCGCTGTTGGATCGTACTTTCGCTTGATGCTTTTGAGGCGCTGGAGCACATCGTCCGCGAAGGCTGAATCGGAAAACGCTTGGTTGGCGGACGAGAAGTTTACGTACGCTTGCACCTGCCGGCTGCCGAATCCGTTGGCGCACTGTCGCGCCCAATCGCCTGCCTAACTCAGATCCGCTGCCGCATCCGTGGCTCCGATCGCGTTGATCACGTAGGCATTGCGCCGCAGATCCACGGCCGCGTCGGTGTGTTCGCCGCGGCTGACCGCCCCCCCAAGCTGGTGCATGTGGATCATGGACGCAGGCGTTGGCAGTGCCAGCGACTGTGCGGCGAACCAGTCGAGTGCGGCATCGTCGAGCCCCTTCAGATAGCGCGACTCCCACCAATTCTGCATGCCGCGTGGAGCGGTGGGGTCGAGGCTGGACTGCAGCGCTGGATAGGGAACGGGACCGATCATGTCCACATCGGCAGGTTGCGAACTACGCAGTGGGGCCAGCGTCTTTTCCCCCATCTGCAGATCGCCGCACCAGCAAGTGGTTACCAGGAGCACGGGTTTGCCGCGCAGTTGCGGCGGCAAGGCAGGGTTCGGCGGTGCGACGGCAGCGGTAACCACCGTGGTCAATTCGTCTGGCGCCGTTTGGTGGAGTTCGCGTACTGCACGAAGCACTTGTGGCGCCCGCTCGGCTCGGTACCACAATGGTCCGGCGAGCACGGTCGATACCGGATAAAGGCGATAGGTGAAGCGCGTCACTACGCCCAAGTGTCCGCCGCCGCCGCGCAGCGCCCAGAACAAATCCGCATTGCTGGTTGGCGAGGCTTCAACCAGTTGGCCGTTGGCGAGCACCACTTGCGCGGATACCAGGTTGTCGACCGTGAGACCGTAACGACGCATCAGCCAGCCGATGCCGCCGCCAAGCGTCAGACCGCCGATACCCGTGTGCGACACCATGCCGCCAGTTGTCGCGAGGCCGAACAGTCCGGTGGCGCGGTCCAGCTCGTACAGCGTGGCGCCGCCCGCCGCGTCAACCTGCCGCGCTCGTGCGTCCACTTGCACGTCCCGCATTGCCGAGAGATCGATCAGCAGGGCCTCGTTCTGCACCGAACGCCCGGCCACATTGTGCCCACCACCGCGCACACAGACTTTCAACCCTGAAGCGGCCGCGAAGCGGACGCCTTCGGTTATATCCGACACCCGGCTGCAGACGAGTATGGCGGCGGGCCTGCGATCGATGGCACCGTTCCAGATTCGACGTGCCGAATCGTAAGCGGGCGAGGTCGGCAGGAGCAGTTGGCCCTGTACGCTCTTCTCGAGTGCCGACCAAGAAATTGATGACTGCATGGAAATGGCCTCGGCCGATCGGGAAGGGGAATTCGGCGTGGAATCACCTGCGGCGGCGGGCAAGCCCGCGGCAGCGAATGTTGCGCCCAGCGAATAACTCGCTGTACGCGCCATGAAGTCGCGGCGCGTGAGTGAAGCGCGCTTCTTATGACCCATTGATTTGTCTCCGCTGCCACCGGGGCAGGTGGCGACAGACTGTACGCTCAGTGCCGCAACGGGTCGCGATGGAATTGAGAGGGAATCATGAGGTCTGGCCGGGCCGGTTCCCGTGCCTGGCCGAGCGGAAGCGGTCAGATCACGTCTGCCACAAGCCCGTACTGGGTCGGCCATCGGCTCCACGGTCGGCATCGGCGGCGGGCTGTGTCGTTGCGCCCACCGCCACTTGTCTGTCAGAACGGATCAAATACCGGAAGTGATCTTCAAAACAGCTCCTCCAACGTGATAGGTAGATTGCGAACGCGCTTGCCGCACGCGTTGAAGATTGCGATCGCTACCGCAGCCCCCACGCCTGTGATTCCTATCTCCTTCACCCCGTGCGCGCCCATCAGCGCGCTGCCAATTACCTTCGCGGACGAAGGACCAACCCACACCAGCCGATCAGCTCCGACAGGATTCGAAGGAGAATGGACAGTAGTGCGTAGTGACGATGTGGGCTATCTCTCGCTGGTCCTCACGATTCTTCGCATGTACGCAGAGCGCGATGTCAGGCCCATCGAGCATTCACTTTATTGAGCCGGCTTCCGCGATTTCAGAAGTCTGCAGGGCTTGAAAGGAACTGAAGCATCGCTGCGTAGGCGTTCTGTCGGTCTCGCACGGTGCTTGTCTACCGAGTGAGTCGTTCCCGTATCGAAGCCTTCCTGCGCTCGATGGCCCGAATCCGGCGCTCGTAAATCGCCGCAATTGAAGGCTCGGGGTTCTCGGCGATGCGATCCAGGGACTGGTTGATGTGATCATCGAGCTGACGGGTCGTTCGCCTCCAATCCGTCCGTCTTTGGTATCGATATTCGTCATGTCACGATAGCACTCCTGCGTCGTGGCGGACCAATCACGCACTCGGGTTCGAGTCTGGACGTTCCGAGGAAGTTATCTTTTGCGAGATCGCGTCCCGCAGTGATGCCTTGCTGCCGGCAATCCAAGCATCAACCAGCGCGCGCCCTCGGTCTGTTAGGCTGATTTCAAAGGCCTTGAGCTTCTTGTTTTTGTCGAGACCATGTGATCTCCAAGCTGGTGGAGAGAAGAAGAGTTCGCAACTCATACGATAACCGGCAATGGTCCATGTTCGCGCGGGTGGCGACAAGAGAACGTCCACGGGGCACGAAGCGTCGATCGTTCGACTGCGGTACTGCCGCGGAGTCTCGCGGGATCTGCGAGAGTTGCCGCTTCTGTTCTTCGGGCACGATCGCACGTGCCAGATCGCGGCCATGATCCATTTCGCGGAGTAACTCCTCGGTCTAGTGCCTCCTAAGGCGGAGCTGTCTCCGTGATGTGCCGCATGCCTCGAATTCTCGGCATTCCGGCAAGTCATTACGACAGCGCAGAGGAAGCTCATCAAGATCGACCAGCATGCTCGCACCGCCTTCGGCTACCCCGAATATCTGCTACGTACGACCCCAGAGCGCGCTCACGGGCACGGCAAGCATCCGTTCGCCGAAGGGCAGGACGTGCGCACCGTCATACAGAACAATGCCGCCGTGGAAGCGTGTGCCCAAGAGTTCGCGCAACCGTTTTAGCCCACGAAAATCTCCTTCACCCACTGAGCTGGCCGCCTTGACCTCGATACCCGCGAACCGCGTGCCGGCCTGCAGGACGATGTCGACTTCGTAGCCATCTTTGTCGCGCAGGTGGTGGAGCGTCACCCTTTCGGAGTGGGCGCTTGCCTGCTTCTCTACCTCGCTGAACACAAAGGTCTCGAGAAGCTGGCCGAGTAGGTCCCGCTGACTATCCAGCTCCGCAGCATTACATCGCAGCAGGTTGCAGGCGAGGCCTGTATCGCTGAAGTGCAGCTTGGGTGTCTTGATGAGCCGCTTGGCGCGATTGTTGAACCACGGTGGCAGGTATTCGATCAGGAACAGGCGCTCTATTAGCGCTAGATATGTTCGGATGGTGGGGCGGCTGAGCTCGAAGGCACTGGCCAGTTCACTTAGATTTGCGAGCCGCGCAGTCTGTCCTGCGGCCAGCGTCAGCAGCTTGGAGATCGCGTCGACGTTGCTGACATGAGCGATGTCCCGAATGTCCCGTTGAATGAGCGTTTCAATGTAATTGGCGTACCAGGCTTCTCGTCGCCTCGCTGTGCGTTTCTGTACCATTGGATAGCCGCCGCGCACGATGCGCTCGGTCAGATCTTTTCCCAGTCGGCCACTGTGGGGGAAGTTCTGGGCATCACTGAAGAGGGTATGAAGGAACGTGGCGCGGGCGCGTCCCAGCTCGACCTGCGACAGGGGATACAGGCGCAGGATTTCGATTCGGCCCGCGAGTGAGTCCGACAACTGCGGTACGAGCAGCACGTTCGAGGAGCCCGTCAGGATGAGTCGTACGGCAGAACGATTGGCATCGATGACAGGTTTCAGGGCTGCAAAAAGCTCCGGTACTCGTTGGACCTCATCGAGGATCGCGCGTCGCTCCAGGCGTGCGACGAAGCCGGTGATGTCCGCGCGTGCTGCCGCCAGCGTCGCCGCATCGTCGAAGGTGTAATAGCGATACTTTCGGCGTTGACCGACTTGCAACGCGAGCGTCGTTTTGCCGCACTGTCGCGGCCCATGGATGAGAACCGCCGGCGTGTCGGCCAGCGCGGCCACCAGGGCCGGCTCTGCGAGCCGCCGATACAGTTTGGTTGGAGCCATACCGGCCAATTGTAAATGAGGTTACCGGCTAATTGAAAGCTTGGATACCGGCCAATTGTAAGCGGAAGCGGCGACCGAGGCCCTTCAGTTACCGGGGGGGGCGGCCTTCACTTTGCCACTCAACTTGGCACGGCCGCGAATGGTTGACTGCAGGCGGCCCGCGGCCGAACGGTTCTGAAGTACCCAGAGGCGCTCATCAAAACCTCGCCGCAGCTCGGCGAGCGCCGATTCGGTCTGCGCCGCGGACTGCTCCACGATTTGCATGAGGGCGTCATACTCCGCTACTGCAATGATGACGGCCTCAGGCTCATCGCGATTCGTGACCAAGAGTGTTCCCTTACTCCGCAACGTATTCATCACCTGTCCATGGCGAATTGAAAGTCTGACGCAATTGAAGCGTGATTCCTAGCCTTGCG
>JBDTUL010000300.1:0-7734 GCA_040007735.1 Gammaproteobacteria bacterium
CGCCGGGTTTGCTCAGAAGCTTGCCATCGAATGTCAGCTGGTCCGATGAAGCACCGAAAGTACCGCCGACCCCTATCCGGTATGTTCCCGTTGCAGGAGGCACGAGGAAGCCGCTCCAGGCCACTTTCCCCTGCTCGGAGCTCGCACGCAGACCCGGTTTGCCGTCGGGAGTGCGCAACGCACTCCTCGGAATCAGGTCCCCATCGGTCACCGAAGGCGACCATGGAACGAGTTCCACCGTCGCCTCAGGCAGCGCCCGGCGCAAACCGTCGACGATCGAGATCGGCGGGCTCGACAACGAAGAGGAATAGTTACCGCGCAGCACTCGCGTCGCATCCGCGTGCGGTCCGATCACCGCCACGCGCCTGACGCCCTGGAGCGGCAGCACACCGTCATTCTTGAGTAGCACGAGACTACGTTCGGCCGTCTTCAGCGCGAGTGCATCGTGCTCGGCGGACGTGAGCGAGGCCGGTGTCGCTGCGCTCCCAGCCGCCACTCCCGGCAGGTCGCCGTTGCGATAACGCGCAGAGAACAGCCGCACGAGCGCCCGATCGATGTCCTCCATGCCGATCAACCCGCGCTCGTGGGCTTCCTTGTAACGATTGCCAAGCCCCTTCTCGTCCCGGAGCGTCAATGTATTGCACTCGTTGTCCACACCCATCCTGAGCGCAGCTGCCACCGCAGCGGCCGGGTCAGGGGCGTACTTGTGATTGCTGCTGATATCCCGGACGGCATCGCAATCTGAAACGACGTATCCCTTGAACTGCCACGCACCGCGCAGTCGCTCCTTCAACAACACGTCGCTTGCGCAGGCAGGCTGGCCGTTGACGCGGTTGTAGGCACACATGATCGAGCCCGCGCGTCCTTCGACGATAGCGGCGCGAAACGCCGGGAGATACGTGTCCTCGAGATCGTGTGGCGACACGTAGACGTTCGCCTCATGACGCGTCGATTCGGGACCGCTGTGAACGGCGAAGTGCTTCGGCGATGCGATCACATCGGGATGATCCGGATCGGGCCCCTGCATCCCGCGCACGAACGCAACCGCAAGGCGCGCAGTGAGGAACGGATCCTCACCATAGGTCTCCTGTCCGCGTCCCCAACGCGGATCGCGGAAGATGTTGATGTTGGGCGACCACGTATCGAGGCCCGTTCCGATGTGCCCGAGGCGCCCGGTCTTGCGCCCCAATGCATGCAAGCCACGCACCTCGACGCTGATCGCCGCCGCTACGTCATGCAGCAGTGGCTCATCGAATGTCGCGGCAAGACCAATGGGCTCCGCGAAATTCGTCGTCGGCACCGCGCCGATCGCACCGTGCAGGGACTCTGTCCACCAGTTGTAAGCCGGAATGCCCAGGCGCGGAATCGCCGGTGCGGTGTTGAGTAGCTGCTCGGCTTTCTCATCGAGAGTCAGTTGTGCCACGAGCGCAGCGGCCTGTTGCTCGGGCGTCTGATGCTTCTCTTGCCCGGCCGTAAGCACCGCCGAGAGGCCGACGCCGACCAGTGCCGTAGTGCATGCGCGCGCGAACGACGGAAAGCGCATCAAAAGAGCCTCGGAGCGAAGTCCTGCAGATCGCGGCGCCACGTCTGCCACTCGTGATCCGTGCCGGGTGATTCGTAGAAGACGTGTTTGATGTGCGCTTCATCGAGCGCCGCGTGCAACCTCAGGAGTCCCTCGCGCATTCTCTCCGGCTCTCTGGTGCCGACACCCAACCAGAGAACGGAAACTTTTTTCGCAAAGGCGGCCGGATCGGCAAACACGCCGTTGTAGTCTTTCCTGGGATCGAGCTTGCGATCCCCGAACACGAGCGCGCCTGCCGCACCGCTGAATCCACCGATGTAGGAGAACAGGTCGAGGTGATTCAGGGTGGTCTGATACGTCTGCATACCGCCCATCGACAGACCGGCCATCGCCCGATGAGTGCGATCGGCAAGGGTTCTGAACGTTGCATCGATGTAGGGAATCAGCGCCTGGGTTACATCGTCCTCGAACACGGAAGCCATCTCCTGCATGGCCTTCAGCATTTCAGGAGAGCCAAACACTTTCGCCGTCATGTCGGCGGCGGGCACCCCGGCGCGCCTTGCGTAGCCATACGCCATCACCACGATCATCGGTTTGCAGCGTTTGCCCGCGATCAGATTGTCGAGAATGAAGTTCGCGCGGCCTTGCCTGATCCAGCCAGTCTCATCTTCGCCGGCACCGTGCTGCAGATAGAGCACGGGATAGCGGGTGGCTGTTTGCGCGTCATAGCCCGCCGGCAGGTACACGAGCGCATGTCGCCAGGTTCCGGTGACCTTCGAGTTGTACCACACCTCTCGGACCTGACCGTGCGGCACGTTCTTGATCGAATAGTAGTCCGAGCCCGGTTCGGGCACCTCCACCGCGCTCGCAAATTTGCCGCCGCCGAAGAAGGACTGGCTGCTGGGATCGCTGACTTCCACGCTGTCGATTGCCAGCGTGAAGTAATGGAAGCCGGGAACCAGCGGCTCGGTCGTGACGGTCCAGAATCCGTCTGGCTGTTTCACCATCTCGAGCTTGGGGCCGCTCCAGAAATTCAATTTGACCTGCGCGGCTCCGGGAGCTTTCAGCCGGATCTGCACTCTCCCCTGACTGTCGACGCGGGGATACTCCGCGCCCCACACATTGGTCGTCGCGGGCGCGAAATCATTGGATTCCTGGGCCCAGCAGGAGACCGGTACCAGCAAGGCCAGAACTAGAAACCGCCACATGCTTCTTCTCCTCCAGAGGTTCGATGACATCCTGTGAATCCCTTGAGCGCGCAGCCGCGCCAGCACCGGAATCTGTTCGAGCCAGGTATGTAGTCGAGGCGGCCTCACGAGCGCCAATATCAAAACGCGTATATCTCCTGTCGATTCTCCTATCGCGGTGTTCAGCGTCAGCCCTCATTGACCGACATGCAGGCGTCCGTGGCAGCCATGCACTCAGGAATCTCTGATTTAGCTTCACGGAAAAAATATTCTTTTCTTTTTTTCTGGAAAAGCTCTCATGTGGCGCCCACCCAGTCGCAGCAAATCCGCTTCACGCATGCGCCTTCAGCACCACGCGACGGCCCTGACTAGTGCATACACTCATCAGCGAGGTCGTGACTCGAACAGCCGCTGCAGCAGGCAGAACACAAACAACAGCGCACCTACTGCGATACGCGTCCACCAGGAGCTCAGCGTACCTTCGAACGTGATCAAGGTTTGAATGATGCCGAGTATCAGCACGCCGAAGAGCGTGCCGAGGACATAACCGACTCCGCCCCGCAGGAGCGTCCCACCGATCACTACCGCCGCGATAGCATCGAGCTCGAGACCCAAAGCATGCAGGCTGTATCCCGACTGCATATAAAACGTGACCGTAATGCCGCCGAGGGCTGCGCAGAAGCCGCTGAGCATGTACACGCGAACGACGGTTGCGCTCACCGGAAGTCCCATCAGCTGCGCTGCGGACTCACTGCCGCCGATGGCGTAGACGGTGCGTCCGAACTGCGTGCTGTTGGCCAGCCACATGCCGGCCAGTACAACGGCAATGGCAATGATGGCGCCCACCGACAGCGACGCACGGTCTCCCAGCGGCATGCGAGCCTGGGCGATGGCGTTGTATGTGGAATGAGTGATGCTGATCGATTCCGTGCTGATCAGGTAGCAAAGCCCCCGCGCAAGAAACATTCCGGCGAGCGTCACGATGAACGGCTGCAAGCGGAAGCGCTGTACGAGATATCCCTGCGCAAGGCCAAAGAACGCGCCAATGGCCAACACCAGCGGAAAGACCACCCACGGGCTCACGCCATTACGCTCTACGAGCTGCGCCGAAATCATTGTCGTGAGGGCGACGACAGCACCGACAGACAGGTCGATGCCGCCGGTCAGGATGACGAACGTTGCGCCGACCGCGACGATGCACAGGAAAGCATTGTCGATCAGCAGATTCAGAAAGACCTGAGGCGCGAAGAATCCGTCATAGAGAATCGAGCCGGCAGCGGCCATCGCGATGAACAACGCAACCGTGACGACGAGCGGCACATAGCGGGGATCGATTCGCCGCGGCTGCCCCAGGCTCTGAATTGCCCCACGGCTAGAAGAACGCACGAACCCTCCCGCGAAACTCCGGTGACTGCAGCAACATCACTGCAAACACCAGCACGGCCTTGACGACGAGGTTGACCTCGGGAGGCAGGCCGCTCGAGTAGATCATCGATGTCAGTGTCTGGATGATCAGCGCGCCCACGATCGAGCCTGCGAGACTGAAACGCCCGCCGGTGAGCGCCGTCCCGCCCAGAGCCACCGCGAGGATCGCATCGAGCTCCATGAGCTGTCCGGCGTTGTTGCCGTCCGCACTCTTCACGTTGGAGCTGATGATGAGACCTGCCAGGCCTGCCGTGAAACCGCAGAAGACATACAGGCACACCGTAATCAACCGCGAGCGGACACCCGCCACGCGTGCCGCCACGGGATTGATGCCGATGCTGCGAACGAAGAGCCCCAGAGCCGTCCTCGTGAGCGCAAGTGATGCGACCGCGGCCACCGCGGCCACCATTACCGAGGCAAACGGCAGTCCGAGGAGATATCCGTTTCCGATATAGAAATAAGGCGTGTAGTAGAGCGTGAGGATCTGCCCATCTGTAATGAGCTGCGCAACGCCTCGACCCGCTACCATCAGAATGAGCGTCGCGACGATGGGCTGCATGCCAACGTTGACGATGAGCAGCCCATTCCACAGTCCGCAGAGCATTGCCGCGGCCAGTGCGCCTGCAACGGCGACACCGAGAGGGAAGAGGCCAGGCTGGGCTGCCGCTCCTGCATCGACCGAGCCGCGAATGAGCAGCGCAGCTGCCGCCGCGGATATCGCGACAACGGCACCCACCGATATGTCGAGACCTCGGATGGCGATCACCAGAGTCATGCCGATCGCAACGAGCATCAGCGGCGCGGCGCGGTTCAGCACGTCGATCAGGTTACCGTGCAGATGGCCGCCGGCCCAGCCGAGGCGCAGGAAGCCGGGCTGAACGATGACACTGATGAGTAGCAGCGCGCCGAGCGTTGCCAACGGCCAGAACAGCTGACGCGCGGTGCCCACCTGCCCGAACAGTCTACCGAGACGCTTGAAGGGGGCGCGGTCCATCAGTGGCGTGCAATCAGCTCGAATACCGCCTGCTCGCCGCAGCCACCGGGAAGCTCACCGGCCTTGCGGCGATCGCGCATCACGACGACGCGGTCCGAGAGGCGCACCACCTCCTCGATCTCCGCCGAGATGAACATCACTGACATCCCGCGGCGGGAGAGCGCAACAACTTCGTTCATGATCTCCTGCTTCGCGGCTACGTCGATGCCGCGCGTGGGCTCATCGAGAATCAGCAGCTGCGGATCCGTCGCCAGCCACCGCGCAAGCAGAACCTTCTGCTGATTACCGCCCGAAAGTTGTCCGACCGGCGTTTCCAGAGTGGCAGTCTTGATTCCCAACATCCTGACGAAGCGCTCAGCGAGCGCCTGTCGTTCCGCGAGCGAAAGGCACGGCATGAGTCCGATCCGCGCCTGCAGGGCAAGCACGATGTTCTCCCGTACCGAAAGATCAGCAACGAGTCCCTCGGTCTTGCGCTCCTCCGGGCAGAGAGCGAGACCTTGCGCGATGGCGCTCGCCGGGCTGTCCAGCGACACGCGTTGTCCATTCACGATGATGTCGCCGCCGTCCGCTGAGTCGAGGCCAAAAAGCAGGCGCGCCAGCTCCGTGCGTCCCGATCCCAGCAACCCCGCGATCCCCACGATCTCACCGCGCCTGAGCTCGATATCGGTCGGCTGCAGCTGACCTCTGCGCTCGAGCCTCCTCGCCTGCAGAACGGGAATGGCCTGCGTATCTGCCGGACGCTCGCGCGTCAGCCGATTGTCTCTTGCCCGCTCGATTTTGCGACCGACCATTGCCATGACCAATGCCTCGCGAGTGAGCTCGCCGGTGCGATACTCCCCCACCACCGCTCCATTGCGCAGCACGGTCACACGGTCCGAAATGGCATACACCTGATCGAGAAAGTGAGTGACGAACAGGATCGCCATGCCCTGTCGGCGCAGACGATCCAGCACGGCGAACAGCTGCTCGGCCTCGTCAGGGTCGAGACTCGAAGTCGGCTCATCGAGGATCAGCACGCGAGCAGACACATTCGTCGCCCGCGCTATTGCCACCATCTGCTGAATCGCTACAGAGAAGGAGGACAGCAGCCGCTCGACCTCGATATCGATCTGTAGCGCGCCGAGCACGCCTCGGGCATCGCGATTTACGGCCGCCCAATCGATACCTCCGCCGCGCCACCCCGTGTGCCGCGGATAGCGGCCGGCAAAGATGTTCTCGGCCACCGTGAGATTCGGGCAGAGATTGACTTCCTGGTACACGGTGCTGATGCCGAGTTGTTGCGCATGCAGCGGTGAGGCGGGGTGAATCGTCTGGCCGTCGAGCTCGATGGTACCGGCCTCAGGCGCGTGCACACCCGTCAGCACCTTGATCAGCGTCGACTTCCCCGCGCCGTTCTGGCCCATCAGCGCATGAATCTCTCCTGTGCGCAGCGACAGATCCACGCCATCGAGTGCGCACACGCCCGGAAACTCGCGGCGGATGCCACGGGCCCGAAGTACGCACTCGGTTTGTGTCGGCATGGGCCTGGAGAGCGTCTAGTATTTGCGTGTTGGAGAGACGCTCCGCGCCGTTTCCATGGGGAAGATGGACTCCTCGGTGACGATGCGTCTGGGCAGTGGCTTACCCGCCATCACATCCCTCACCGCTGCGACGAGTTGCGGGCCGAGTAGCGGATTGCATTCGACGGTGACGTTCAGCTTTCCTGCCATCATCGCCTCGAATGCGCCTTTCACGCCGTCGATGGAGATGATCAGGATATCCTGGCCGGGCTTCAACCCGGCCTCCTCGATCGCCTGGATCGCGCCGATGGCCATGTCGTCATTGTGCGCGTAGAGCACGTTGATCCGGCGGCCGTCCGCTTTCAGGAACGCCTCCATCACTTCCTTGCCGCGCGCGCGTGTGAAATCGCCCGTTTGTGAGCGGATGATCCTGTAGCGCGGATCCGCCGCGATGATTTCCTGAAACCCGCGCTTGCGATCGTTGGCCGGTGCGGAACCCACCGTCCCCTGCAGCTCGGCGATATTGATGCCGCCCTTTCGATCCTGGGTGTTCGCGAGCAGCCACCGCCCTGCCTTGCGTCCCTCCTCGACGAAGTCGGAGCCCAGCAGAGTCACGTACAGAGAGTCATCAGACACATCAACCGCCCGATCCGTGACGATGACCGGAATCCGGGCAGCCTGCGCCTCGCGCAGGACCGTCTCCCAGCCGGTCTCGACGACAGGAGAGAATGAGATGACATCCACGCGCTGTGCGATGAAGGAGCGCAGCGCCTTGATCTGGTTCTCCTGTTTCTGCTGCGCATCGGAGAACTTCAGCCGCAGGCCAGCCTCGGCCGCCGCGCTTCGGATCGAGTTCGTATTCGCGGTTCGCCACTCGCTCTCGGCACCGATCTGGCTGAATCCCAGAACGATTTGGTGCGCTCCCGCTGGCGGCTCGCCGCTCTTTTGGCAGCCGGTCAGCAACCCAACGGATACCAGCGCCAGAATGATGCTCAACGCAGACAATGTTCTCATGCCCAGACATTCCCCCTCGATGCCGGTCGCCCCCGTCGTTCAGGTCGAGATTACAGCACCTCTACACCACCGGGCATGAAGCCGCCCGGCGCG
>JBDTUL010000301.1:0-7732 GCA_040007735.1 Gammaproteobacteria bacterium
TAATGGGCGCCGTAGCGAGGGCGTCCCTCATGGGGCAGCTTGGCGCGATCGTTTCGCGCGCATAGCAGGGACTATGTAAGCGAAAGGATCGCGGCAAGATGCCCCATAAGGGGCGGCCGCAGTAGGTGGCCATTACTCGGACAGGCTCCCAGGCATCCGCCCCGGCGCAAGAGTCATGGCACTCATCCGGCGCTTATCCCGGCAGCGATTCCAGCAGACGCGAGGCTTCCTGCTTCTGCGCGACCGACCCTTCGGTGAGCACTTCTTCCAGGATGTTGCGCGCGCCTTCGGGGTCGCCCATGTCCATGTACGCGCGAGCGAGGTCGAGCTTGGTGCCCACCTCGCTCATCGTCACCGGCTCCATGTCCGGCAGCGCGAGATCTTCCGAGGAAATCTTCTGCGTCGCGGTGAACGCGGTATCAGCCACCGTGACCGTGCCGACATCGAGGTCGACCGGCGCACCGGAACCGTTGGTGTACTGCGGCGCCGGCGTGTCTTCGTCGCCGAAGTCGAAGTCGAGGTCCTTGCCCTTGAGCGACTTGAGGCTCGCCGTCTCTGACGGGTCGTGCCCTTCGAACGGCCGCACGTGCTGCGGGGGCATGGTGGCGTCTTCGTCGTCGCCCGCCAGGTTCCAGGAGCCGCTCGAGGAGATGGCCGTGGCATCTACATCTTGAGAGTCTTGCGGGAAGCCGCCGCGGCGCTCCGCTTCGCTCATGATGCGGCGTGAGCGCTCGTCCAGGCCGGCCACCAGCGTGGGGGCTTCTTCCTGCGTCGAATTGAGGCTCGGCTGGTCCATCGTATCCAGCGCACCGAGATCGAGGCCGAGGTCGTCGATGGCGAGCTCGGCGGTCTGCTCCGCCTGGCCGCCCTGCCTCATCGCCATTTCAACTTTCTGCCGAACCGTCGGGTCGCCGCGGTTCGAGTACGCCGGCTGTTCAACCGTGGGCGCGTCGTAATCTGTGCCGAAGGTTGCGACCGTGGGTGAGTTGTCGCCGCGAATCTTCTGCGTCATCTGACGCGTGGTGGCCGTGCTTGCCGCGGCCTCCGCGAGATACCCATCTTCATGGAGCGCGAGATTCGAATCGGTGGCCGTCTGGCCATCGCGGCCGCTTTCTTGTTCGCCCAGCGCCGAGCCGATGTCGAGATCGACCGCGCCAAAACCGCCGCCCTGAGGAACGGGCTCGCCGAGCAGGTCGAAGTCGACGCGGCTCTGGCCGCCTTCGAGATCGAGATCCATGCCGCCGAAGGACGAGCTGCCGCCACCAGCACTGGTGCCCGAGAAGAGCGGGTCTTCCGGCGCGAGCTGCTTGCCCATGATGACAATCTTTTCCCACTCGCCGGACACCGCGCGTTCGCGCGTTTCCGCCAGCTCACGGGCCGTCTGCAGGAACTGCTCCTTGTTGCCCCAGACGAAGAACACTTCGAGAAGCTTGAGCCGCAGGTCGCGACGATCCGGCTCACGCGAGATGGCGATGCGGACCAGGTCGGCCGCCTGGTCATACAGACCATAGGCCATGTGGAAATCGGCCTCGGCCAGCGGATCGCCCTGGTCGAGATTGATGGCCGTTTCGCTGCTCATCGTCTCGTCTTGCGACACGTTGCGGGGTGCCGTGCCGCCGCTGTCGCCACCGAAACGCGGCCGCTCATGCGTGCCGGACTCTTCTACGACAAACGCATCACGGTCGCGGCCAAAGCCGGAACCGGTGCGAAGAGGTTGCGTATCGCCCGTGGACTCACGGCTCAGCGAGTCCGCACCACCGGCCGCAAGCCGGCTCAGAGAATCGTCGAACTCATTGCGCTGGCGTGAACGGAACGCCTTGAAGCCAAAGAAGGCCAGCACTGCGAGGACCAGCGCGGCGACGAGCCACCAGTAGCCCAGCAGGGTATCGACCAGCGAGCCACCTTCAGCAGGTGCGGGGGTGGTCTCAGGACGTCGTTTGGCCGGGGCGGGCTGCGCTTCGGGAGCGGGCTCTGCGGCTGCAACTGGCGCTTCTTCAGCAGGCGGGGCAGCCTCGGCGACAGGAGCTTGAGCGGCAGGTGCTTCCTCAGCCGGCGCGGGAGTGGGTTCGGGAACTGCAGCCGCGGCGGCAGGCGGAGCCGTAGCGGATTGGCCGCCCTGCTTCGCCGACAGTCTGGCCTGGAGTTGCGCCAGCTCGGAATTGCGCGCATCCAGCAGACGCTTGGATTCCTGAAGCTGGGACTCGAGCTCACGGACGCGGCCCTGCAGCTTCTCGGATTGGGCGCTGGAGGCGGCGGTATCGGTGCCCGGAGTACCTGCCTCGGCGGGAGGCACCAGGCGTAACCGGCCAGGCTCAGCCGCGGAAGGTTCGGATGCGCCCGGCGACGCGCGCCACGCGGTGTACTGGCGGCGGATTTCCGCACCGGCTTCGCTTGCGGAAATAGCGGAAACGGCCGACCCCTCGGGAATACGCAGCACCGCGCCCGAGCGCAGCACATTCATATTGCCTTCGAAGGCAGACGGGTTGGCCTGATAGATAGCGAGCATCCAGGCGCGGCTGCGTGCCGCATCACCCGAGGACACTTCGCTTGCGATTCCAGAAAGCGTTTCGCCCCCACGCACCGTGCGCGACGAGCCTTCTGAAGTAGAGGAAGGAATTGACGACGGCGGCGGCGACGCGTTGGAAGCTGACGATGAGGGGCTTTCCCCTGCAGCGAAACTCGACGCAGGCTCCGACGGGGCAACGTTGCCGCGCGTTTCAGAGCCACGAGCGATGGCGCCCTCTCGCGTGCTGTTGCCGGTGGCCGGCGCAGCGACGGGAGCATTGGACTGCTGCGAGCCCGGCGCATACACCGGAGGATCGAGCAGCATGGTGTATTCACGCACCAGCCTGCCGCGCGCCCAGTTCACTTCAACGAGCAGCGTCAGGAACGGCTCGGTGATGGTGTCCGACGTGCGTAGCCGGATGACTTCCTTGCCATCAGGTTTGCGCTGGGGAGTGAGCGTGACAGTGCCGAGCGCAGCGGGCCAGTCGAGCCCGTAGCGCGCGAATGTGTCACGCGTAGCAATTTGCGCCTTGAGCGTACCTAGCTCTTCAGGCGTAGCGCCCACGAGCTCGATCTCGGCATCGAGAGGCGCATTTAATGACGACAGGAGTCGCACGTCGCCCAAACCGAGCGCGAAGGCGGCCGGCGGAAAAACGACGAGCGAAACCAGCGCCCACTTGACCGATTTGGCGACCATCAGCACACCCCGTGGGGCAAGATCTTCAGAGAAAGTCTTTTAAAAACAAATGCGTGGACCGCATTCCGCGAAGCCACGCAAATTTGGGCGGCAATATAACTTAAATATGGTCGCGTACCAAAATCTCCGCGATCTGCACGCTGTTCGTAGCGGCACCCTTGCGTACGTTGTCCGCCACTACCCATAGATTAAGTCCACGATCGGAGGAAATATCTTCACGGATTCTGCCGACATAAACTGTGTCGCGGTTCGCTGCCTCGGTGGCGGCGGTGGGATACCCGCCCGGTTTCCGCTCATCAAGCACCGTGATACCTGGCGCTTTTTTGAGCAAGGCGCGCGCTTCCGCGGCTGTGATCTTCTTCCGCGTCTCGATGTGCAGAGCTTCGGAATGCCCGAAGAAAACCGGCACACGGACCGCAGTGGGATTCACTCGGATGGTCGGGTCCTCCATGATCTTGTGCGTCTCCCACACCATCTTCATCTCTTCCTTGGTGTAGCCGTTGTCCTCGAACTTATCGATTTGCGGGACGACGTTGAACGCGATCTGCCTGGGGATGATGCAGCCTTCGACAGGGCCCTCCCCCCTCAACAGCGAAGCCGTCTGCGTAACCAGTTCTTCCACGGCCTCCTTGCCGGCGCCGGACACCGACTGGTACGTGGCCACGTTGATGCGCTCGATGCCCACCGCATCGTGGATGGGCTTCAGCGCCACCAGCATCTGGATGGTGGAGCAGTTCGGGTTCGCGATGATGTTGTGCGTCTTGTACTGCGCAATGGCGTGCGGGTTCACTTCCGGCACTACCAGCGGAATGTCGTCCTGGTAACGGAACTCGGAGGTGTTGTCGATGACGATGCAGCCGGCGGCCGCAGCCTTCGGCGCGTATTCGCGCGAAATGGCGCCGCCTGCGGAGAACAGCCCAATGTCGGCCTTGCTGAAGTCGAACGTGGCCAGGTCGTCCACGCTCCAGGGCTTGCCCTTGAACTCAATGGACTTGCCGAGCGACCGCTCGCTCGCCAGCAGGTGCAGCTCGGAGACCGGGAAATTCCGCTCTTCGAGCACTTTGATCATGGTGTCGCCGACCAGGCCGGTGGCGCCGACCACGGCTACTCGGAAAGATCGTGCTTCGCTCATCGTGCCTGGCTCTGCAGTGTCGAATTCATGATTTCGGACTCGTCGTCGTCGGCCTGCGCTTCGTGATATCCGGCGTGGCCGAGGTCACGTCCGCATTCTGCGCCCGGTGACGCAGGTAGTGATCCATCAATACGATTGCGAGCATCGCCTCCGCAATCGGTGTTGCCCGCAGGCCCACACACGGGTCATGCCGGCCAGTCGTGACTACGTCCACCGCATCCCCGGCAACGTTGATGGTTTCCCCTGGCACCTGGATGCTCGATGTGGGTTTCAGCGAGACGTGAACGACAACGTCCTGCCCGGACGAGATGCCGCCGAGGATACCGCCAGCGTTGTTGCCTTTGAAGCCTGCCGGCGTCAGCGCATCACGATGCTCGCTGCCTTTCTGCTCGACAGCGTGCGTGCCGGCACCGATCTCCACGGCCTTCACCGCGTTGATGCCCATCATGGCGTGGGCCAGGTCCGCATCGAGCCGGTCGAACACCGGTTCGCCCAGGCCGGGTGGCACACCGGCGGCCACCACGGTGACCCGCGCGCCAATCGATTCGCCCTCTTCGCGGATCTTCCAGACAAGTGCTTCGAGCTCGGCGATGCGCGCCGGGTCGGGGCAGAAGAAGGGATTCTCGTACGCGAAGTCCGGCTGCACCGGGTCGAGCGTCAGCGAGCCGATCTTGCTGAGATAGCCATAGATGCGCACGCCGAGCCGTTCAGCCAGGTACTTGCGCGCGATGCCACCGGCCGCGACACGCATCACGGTTTCCCGCGCGGATGAGCGGCCGCCGCCGCGATAGTCCCGCACGCCATACTTCTGCTGATAGGTGTAGTCGGCGTGGCCGGGGCGGAAACGATCTTTGATCTTCTCGTAATCCCGCGAGCGCGCGTCGGTGTTCTCGATGAGCAGGCCGATCGGCGTGCCGGTGGTCTTGCCTTCAAAGACACCCGACAGGATGCGCACCTGGTCCGCTTCGCGCCGCTGGCTGACGAAGTGCGAGGTGCCGGTGCGGCGGCGATTCACATCGCCCTGCATGTCCGCCTCATTGAGGGCGAGGCCTGGCGGACAGCCATCCACGGTGCAGCCCATGGCGAGGCCGTGGCTCTCGCCAAAGGTCGTTACCGTGAACAGCTTGCCAATCGTGTTGCCCGACATGAAGAGCTTCCGAAATCAACGCGCCTTGCGCAGGCCGCTTGTGCCACCGGCGAGTGCTTCCGCCGGCAGAAGAAATACTCCGCCCCCACCGCGCTCGAACTGCAGCCACGTGAACGGCAGCCCGGGAAAAGCCCGGCGAACCGCGGTTTCCGTGTTCCCCACCTCGACGATGAGTGAGCCCCCTGGCTTCAGGTGGCGCCCCGCTTCATCCAGGATGACCCGTACGGAATCGAGACCGGAGCGCCCCGCGGCCAGCGCGAGCCGCGGTTCATGCCGGTATTCCGGCGGCAACGCGCCGAGCTCACGCGCCCCCACATAGGGCGGATTGCTCACGATGATATCGTACGTCTCGCCGGCCAGTGCGCTGAAATGGTTGGACTTCACGAGTCGCACACGTCGTCCCACGCGATGGCGACTCACATTCGTTCGGGCCACCTCGAGCGCTTCGGCGGAGATGTCCGCGGCATCCACCTTCGCTCGCGGAAATGCCACGGCACAGGCGATAGCGATGCAGCCCGAGCCCGTGCCGATGTCGAGTATTCGCCGCACCTTCGCTGCATTCACCCATGGCGAGAACTGCTGCTCGATCAGTTCGGCGATCGGCGAGCGCGGGATGAGCACACGCGCATCCACGTTGAACGGCAACCCGGCGAACCATGTTTGCCCGGTGAGATAGACGGCCGGAACGCGTTCGGAAATTCTTCTTTCGATGAGCGCCTCGACCTTCTCCTGAGCGGCGCGACTCACCTTGCGCTCGTACACTCGCGGGGTCACGTCGTCAGGTAGCGCCAGGGCGTGCCAGACGAGCGCAGCGGCGTCATCCCATGCGTTGTCGGTGCCGTGGCCAAAGAACACGCGTGCGCGCGTCAGGCGGCGGCTGCCGCGCTCTATGAGCGATCGCACCGTGACGCGTACGGCGCTCGCGGCCGAGCCCTTTACCTTACGAGAGCGCTGTGTGACCGCGGGCGAGCGCTTCGCCTTACGCGGGCGAACCGTGTGGGATACTGGGCTCATGCAGTTCAAACGTTCATGGTTGTTGTGGGGCGTGCTGGCGGTAGTTGCAGCCAGTGCGGGGTTCTGGGTCGCGCATCGCTCGGCAAACTCAGTGCCGCAGCTTACAAGCGGCACGTGGCTTCCGCAGCCTCGGCCCATCGAGAACTTCGCGTTAACGGATGAGGCTGGGCAGCCGTTCACACCGAAGCAGCTCGCGGGGCAGCCCACGCTCGTGTTCTTCGGCTTCACGCATTGCCCCGATGTGTGCCCCACCACGCTGGCGAAGCTGGCGCAGATCGCCAAGGCAGCGGCCATACCGAACCTGCGCGTCGTACTCGTGAGCGTGGACCCCGAGCGCGACAAGCCGGAGCAGCTTCAGCAATACGTGCACGCGTTCGACCCGGCATTCAAGGGCGTCACCGGTGCTCCGGCGGACATCGCGCGGTTCGCGCGTGAGTTCGGCGTTGCGGTGGCGCGAGTCGATCTCGGAGGCGGCGAATACACGGTGGACCACTCGGCAGTCGTGTTCCTGATGGACGATCAGGGGCGACGGGTCGCGTTGTTCACGCCTCCCTTCGAGATTCAACCCGTAGCTGCGGATTTGCGCAGCGTGGCCGACCGGCTGCGCGGTTGAGGCGGTCGACCTTATGAGCACACCTGAAACATCAACCCTCACTTCCGGCACCAACGAGCGCCCGACGCTGGCGGGCAAGATGTTCGTGGGACTGCAGCATGTGATGCCTCAGCACTTGCTGACGAGCGTTGTGTATTCGCTGACGCGCAGCCGCGCTGCGTTCATCAAGGACGCGCTCATTGGCAGCTTCATGCGCGGATTCCAGCCGGACATGAGCGATGCGGTAGAACCGAACCCGCACGCGTATGCGTCGTTCAACGACTTTTTCATTCGCCTCCTTCGGCCGGAGGCCCGGCCGATCGCACGCGGCCCCGGCACCCTCGTGTCCCCTGTCGATGGGACGATCAGCCAGCTCGGGCCGATCGAGGGAAAACAGGTGTTCCAGGCGAAGGGCCGGCACTATTCGCTCGATGCGTTGCTCGCCGGACCGCCTGAGTGGAATGCTCGCTTCACTGGCGGGTCGTTCGCCACACTTTATCTCGCGCCCTACAACTATCACCGCATTCACATGCCGCTCACGGGCACGTTGAAGGCTGCGTGGTATGTGCCTGGCAAGCTGTTCAGCGTGAATGCGACGACGGCCTCCGCGGTGGATAGTCTTTTCGCGAGGAACGAGCGAGTGGT
>JBDTUL010000302.1:0-7721 GCA_040007735.1 Gammaproteobacteria bacterium
AGCGGGGCCTTCGGCGACTGCCACGCAATGGTGTTTCGATAGGCGCATGACAGGCCGGCGCCACAACTGAGACTGCCGTCCTCGATGGAGAGCTCCAGCGAGGGGAGCGGTGCGTCCTGGCCAATGTGTTTCGCCGCCGCCTGGTCGACACTGATTCCCAGCTCTGCTTCCGAGCCGACGCCCGGCTTCGCGCCCGTCAGGAACACTGCCGACGAACGCGTGTGATTGGCCCCGGCCGATGCATCCTGACCATAGGCGAGCGGCAGTGTCAGCCCACTCACGACATTCACCCGATCGCGAAACGGCTCGAACGGTTTGAGGATTTCAGGAAACTCGAAGCCCGCGCCAACTTGTGCAGGCGTCCAGTGGCTCATCACAGCGCCATGCGGCACGTACACGCAGGCAAGGCGCGTTCGTGGTTTAGAGGCGGTGGCGCCTCGGGCCGCACCTGCGGGAATCATCGATTCGAGAAATGGCAGCGCCAGCACAGCGCCGGCACCTCGCAGCAGCGCGCGGCGTGAGAGATGACGCCTGGTGAGATAGATCATCGTGCCTGCACCAGCTCGATTCCCAGCCCGATCGGGTCCCGGAACCGCAGGCCACTGCCGCGGCCCGGCTCCACCGTGGCACCCATTTTCGCGAGCTCACGGCGCACCGATTTTCGATTGAATCGTTGCACCTTCACGCCGACGCGATCGATGTGGGGAGCCGCGTCGGCCTGGCCTTTTTCGAGCATCAAACGCGTGCCGGCCACTTGGAACCACGCCGCATCCCGTTGCGATCCCGCTTCCTGTCCGAAGAACTTTCGATAGAACGGCAGCGACTTCTCGAGATCGGAGACGTGCACGACCACGTGATCGAGCCCCACAGGCTGAACGAGCGCCTCGCCGGCAACGATTCGTCCGGCCGGCTCGGTCGACTTGGCGAGACCGCCGGGCACGGCGAGCAACTGCAGCCCGATCGCATCCGGGTCCGGAATGATCCCGTAGCGGCCCGCCGGCAGACCTGCGCCCTTCAACTGCTCCGCCATCGCCGCTGCGTCGTAGTCCTGCACCAGTGCGCAGAAGTGATCGAAGAACGCTCGCGATTCGTTGGCGCGGCTTCCCAGAGCGAGATATCCCACTCCGAGCGTCACGTAGTAACGAAGCGGCGGCTCTTTCTCCTTGTGCAGCTCGGGGTTGAACAGCCGGCTGTAGAAAGTGGCGGACGCCGTGACGTCCGGCACGATTACGCCGATGTGCTCGAGGCCGGTCGTCCTGAGCGGCAGCTGCGACACGGTCGACCCTGGCGATGGTGCAGGCAAAGAGTCGAGCGCCTGCGCTTGCAGCGCCCGCGACAGTAGTGGCGCAACGAGCGCGAGACCCATCGTTCCGAGCACGGCGCGGCGCGACAGGGGCGGCTGGTGCGGCAGGAGTTTCGTTTTCGAGTCGGCGCTCATGGGTTGCTCTTGGCTGTAGCCTGCTTGTCGAGGGTGCCGGCGGGCGCCGACTTCACTTTCATCTGGAACGGCAGGCTGTTGACGATGCCGAGAACGATCGAGGAGAAGCGATAGTCGTTGCGGCTCGCATCGCGCACGATCCTGCGCACGGCGGGCTGGTCGAAGTGCTCGAGCCGCCGCCCCAGGCCATAGGTGAGGAGTTTTTCGGTGAGGCTCGTGACGAACGAGTCGGACTGATCGAGCAGCGCGCGGCGCAGATCCTTCACGCCGGTGAGCCGGGTTCCGTCAATGAGCGTGCCGGAGGAATCCACGGGCGCCGTCCCATCCACCTCGCGCCAGCGACCCACCAGATCGAAGTTCTCGAGAGAGAAACCGATCGGGTCCATGATCTGGTGACACGACGCGCACGCCGGGTTGGCGCGATGTTTCTCGAGCCTCTGCCGGACGGTCATGGGTTTGGCCAGCGTCGGATCCTCTTTGAGATCCGCTTCAACGCCCGGTGGCGGTCGCGGCACCGGCGCGCCCAGCAGGCTTTCCATGACCCATGCGCCGCGCATCACGGGCGATGTGCGGTTGCCAGCGGAAGTCACCGTCAGAATGCTGCCCTGGCCGAGCAGGCCGCGGCGGGGCGAGTCCTTGGGCAAGGACACTCGGCGCAGGTAGCTGCCGTGAATATTCGGCATGCCATAGTGACGGGCCAGCCGCTCGTTGACGAACGTGTAGTCCGCATCCAGCAATTGAACGACGCTGCGGTCCTCGTTGACGATGCTTGCGAACAGCATCTGCGTTTCCTGCTCCAGGCCTTCTCGCAGGTTGTCGTCAAAGTCGCGATCGGATGGCTGCGCGCTTCGCAGCTCGCGCAACCGCAGCCACTGCCCGGCGAAGTTCTCGACCAGCGCGCTGGCGCGGGAGTCGTTCAACATGCGGCGAACTTGCTGCTCGAGTTCCTGTGGATCATCGAGGCGACCTGAGCTTGCCGCGTCGATCAGCGCATCGTCAGGAATGCTGCTCCAGAGAAAGAACGACAGCCGCGAGGCAAGCTCGACGCCGCTGATGCGGTAGCTGGCACCCTCCGCGAGATCCGCTCGCTCGTCTTCCATCCGGTACAGAAATCGTGGATCAGCCAGCAGGCGTGCCAGCGCTGCCTGAATGCCGCTTTCGAAGTCGCCGGAGCGGCGGCCCGCCTGGTAGAACTGCATGAGCGGCTCTATCGACGCATCGGACTGTCGCAGGGGCCTGCGGAACGCCTTGGCCGCGAGGTGCGAGATAATCTCTCGCGCGCAGGTTTCCTGGTCGCTGGCCGCATTGGGATAGCACTTGAAAATGGCGCTGCGGCTGGGTGTGTCCCCGGCGCCTGTCGCATCGAAAGGCCCGTTGATCGTTACATTCTCGAAGTCGTCTCGTCGCGGCTGCGCCTGCGCATACAGCTCATCGACGCCGCTCGAGCGGCGCTGGTCGACCAGCGCGATGCCGAGCACCTGTGGCCCGGCCTTGACCCGCATACGGAATTTCCGAGGATCGGTGGGCTTTAACGGCTCGCCGTTCAGCGTTATGTCGAGGAGCGGCGGCGGTCCGCCAGCCGGGCCGGCGAAACGAAAGCCCGCGCCCGCACTCACACGAAACTCGTACTCCGCATCCAGCGGGAAATTGTGGGTCACGAGAATGCCGCCGCGGGTGCCGAGCGGCAGACCTTCCAGGTGTTCCTGCTGGGAGAGTGCCGATGGCGCGGCGTACTTCACCAACGTCGGGGCCATCGTGCGATCCCCGACAGCCCAGCGGCTGATCTTCATCGCCGCCGAGACATAGCTTTGAATCAGCGTCGGCGACACGCTCAGCACGTCGGCGATGTTGTCGAAACCCTCGGCTGCATCGTCGGCCGGAAGCAGCGTGGTGACATCCACATTGAACGCCAGCAGGTCGCGGATCGCGTTGGCGTATTCCGTTCGATTCAGGCGATGCAGGGACTTGGTCCCAGGGTACGGGTGCATGTCCCCGGAGCGATCCAGACTGGAGGCAAGCTCATTGGCAAAGCCTTCGAGCACCGCGCGCTGGGGCCGGGGCTTGCCAGCCGGGGGCATCATGCCGGTGCGCAGCTTGCGGATCGCCTTCTCCCACGTCTCGGAATCCGCGGGAATGTCGCTGGCGCTGAGCGTGTCGAATGCGACACCGCCAGCCCAGTCCTCGGTGTTGTGGCACTTGACGCAGTACTGATCGAGCACATTCCAGTGCCGGGGAGCGGAAACTGCCAGCGCTGACAGCAATGCCGCTCCGGCAGCGACCGTCGCTTGCGGAAATAGACGCTTCGACAAGAAACCCCCTCGACTGCTTGCATCGAACGTGGCGCGGTCTCTGAAGTGCCGCGCCTCGGGGACTTGTTACGGTGATTGGGCCCGGCCGCGCAGTGCGAAACAGTTAGCAAGGGTGCCGCTGTACGTTAGTAACGGCCGGCTAACGGCTAATTCGATGCTCGACGCCCCCGGGAGGCGCCGTTATGCTGAGCTTGCGAATTCGACTGGGTACAGGGGGCACGAGCGGCGTGAGTGCGAATGGGTGATGCCGATCCCGACGTCGTTCGGCGCCATCTCCAGAGGCTGCTGGCCTCCGATCAGCTCGCGAAATCCGAAACCAGCCGCAAGCTGCTCACCTACCTGGTCGAGCGCTCCATCGGCAACGACATCCCGAAGGAAACCGAAATCGCCCTCGACATGTTCGGCAAGGACGCTACGTTCAGCAGCGCAGAAGACTCCGTGGTTCGCGTGGGCGTGCGCACCCTGCGCCAGAAGCTTGCCGAGTACTACGCCAGCGCGGGCCACCTCGACGAGTTGCGTCTTGGAATCCCGAAGGGTGGCTATCGCGTCGTCGTGCAACCGCGCGCGGATCTGTCGGCCGCGCCGCCCGTCGTGCCTGCGGCCACCACCGAGCTGGGCATGGAGGACGCAGCCACGCTCGCGGCGACCACCTCGCCTGTCATTTCAGCCCGCTCGCCCAAGGCTCTCCGACGAGCGATGTGGGGGTGGGCCGCGGGTGCAGCCCTGGCACTGTTCGCGGTCTCACTGATCGTGAACGTGTATCTCTGGAGTCACAGAGTGACGACGGAGAGTGACCCGGAGCTTGCAAGCGTGCGGAGCAGTCGAGTGTGGGCGGATATGGTGGCGAGTCCGCGCCCGCTTACCATCGTGCTGGGCGATCTGTTCATGTTCACGCAGATCGACCCGCGAACCGGCCGTACGCAAACCGTGCGCGACGCCACCATCAACTCCAGCGAAGAACTACGGGCTTATCTCGCGAACAACCCCTCCTTCGCCTCGGAGCGTGGGCAACGCTACGCGACCATGATCCAGAAAAGCGCGGCCGTCGGCATGGTGTCGATACTGCGTATCGTGGATCACACCAGCCGTCGAGTGGAGGTGCTGGCGCGCGACGACTTGCAGGCCGATGCGGTTCGCAGTAACGACATCATCTATCTGGGTCCGCTGGGGCGCCTCGGGCCACTGGCCGGCTACTATCAGCTCGGGTCTCGATATCGATTCCGCACCGAGGATTCGCGCGTAACGGATACGCTCAGCCAGAAGGTTTTTCTCCCCGAAGGCGAGCTCGGCGACCAACACCGGGACTACGCGCTGGCGGCCAGCTTCAAAGGGCCCACCGGCAACCGCATCATGATCTTCACCTCCGGTGCGCGAAACGCAGGTCTGCTGCAGATCGTGCGGACCCTCACCTCACGGGAAGGCCTCGCGCGCTTCGACGCCGCATCCCGCGCCAAACTCGGTGCCGTGCCGGAATCCTTCGAAGCGCTGCTCACGGTCACCGGCTTCAAGCAGACCGACCTGAACGCCGAAGTCGTAGACATCAACGCGCTGCCGGCGAAAGCGGTGAGCGCGCGAAAGCCGCCTGTTGTCGCACCGAATTGAGGATGATGGGTGACTTCCTCAGCCAGCCCCCTCGAACCTCATGCCAGAGTCCATCCGCGCCGACTTCAACTCCACCGGCGTCGCGGTGCCCCGCGAAATGCCCGCCTGGCAGCGCCTGAAGAACATCATCGGCGGCTCGGCCGGTAACTTCGTCGAGTGGTTCGACTGGCTTGCGTACGCGTCTTTCGCAATCTACTTCTCCAAATCCTTTTTCCCCGAAGCCAGCCAGACGGTTCAGCTGCTCAACACCGCGTTCGTGTTTGCAGGCGGCTTCCTCGCGCGGCCCGTCGGTGCGCTGCTCATGGGCATCTATGCGGACCGGGCAGGCCGCCGGGCGGCGCTGACGTTGTCCGTTGCGATGATGTGCGGCGGCTCGCTGCTCATCGCGCTCATTCCCACAGGCTTGGGATTCTTCTCGACGTGCCTGCTCATTCTTGCTCGGCTGCTGCAGGGACTGTCGATCGGCGGCGAATACGGCGCCTCCGCAACCTATGTCAGCGAGATGGCCAGCAAGGAGCATCGCGGCTTCTGGTCCGGCTGGCTCTACTCGACACTGATCGCCGGCCAGCTCGCCGCTGTGATGCTTCAGGTGTTGTTGCAACGGCTGATGACAGAGGAGCAACTCTACGCGTGGGGCTGGCGCATTCCGTTTGTCGTGGGAGCCGCGTTGTCCGTCGTCGTGTTCTGGATCCGGCGCGGCATCGATGAGACCCAATCTTTCGTAGCAGAGAAGGTGCCCACGCGCGAGCGCGGCAAAGGCTTTCTGCTTTTTGCGCGGTACCCGAAGGAAACGGCGATGGTCGTCGTGTTGACGGCCGGCGGCGGAATCGGCTTCTACACCTACTCCACCTACATGCAGAAGTTCCTGGTGAACACGGCAGGCTTCGAGAAGCCTGCCGCCTCACAGTTGATGACGTGGGTGCTGCTGTCGTTCATGTTCTTCCAGCCGCTGCTCGGCTGGATCTCGGACAAGGTGGGCCGCAAGTTGACGATGGCAACCTCCTTCGGTCTCGGCGCTCTGCTCGCAGTGCCGTCGCTCACGGCCCTCTCGACCGCCACCGATGTTTTCACGGCGTATCTCTGGTGCGTGCTCCCGCTCTTCGTGCTGAGCGGCTATACCGCGCTCAGCGCAATCGTCAAAGCCGAACTGTTTCCCACCCAGGTGAGGGCCCTGGGAGTGGCGCTTCCTTACGCCATTACACAGGCGGTGTTCGGCGGCAACGCCGAAACAGTTGCCTTGTCGCTCAAGAAAGGCGGCAATGAACCCGTGTTCTTCTGGCTGGTCGCTGCCGTTCTCGCTGCCGGGTTCGTGGTCGCCCTGCTCATGCGCGATACGCGCAAACACAGCCTCATCACTGAGAGCTGAGACGTAACACTTCGATAGAGACAGTCAGGGACTTGCCATCATGCCCAGGTTTCTCATCGAAACAGAGCTCGCAACGGGAGAGCTCGTCACTGCCTTCCCACAAACCGTACGCAGCGCGAACGCCTACTATCTGGTGTACCCGGCAACAGAAGCGCGACCTGCCGGCGCTCAAGGTTTTTCGGGAATGGCTGCTGGCGGAGTTGGGCCCGGCGGCGGCTTGCGCCACAGACGAATCGTGACAATGAATGTCGAAAGATAGCCCGGCACATGCGCTGCAGGGTCCGGGCCCTTGCCGAGGAACGGCGCCACCGTGCCCGAAATACCGAAACCTCCAGCGTATGCCTCCGGAAGGCCACTGAGATCGAGAACGCAATTGGATGCGACGGCCGTGCGCACGGGCGGGGTGTGACTTCAGTGGCGTGCACTCGCCCGTGCCGACCCAGGGGATGTGCGCCACGGTTCCCATGGCATGCATCGGCAGCGGCTGGCCCTGCACCGGCTGCCCGAAGCAGGCCGTGAATCCGCCGACCGAGCGCTTGTGCGTATCGACAATACGGGCATCCGACGCCCGCGGCTGCACGGACCACAGATCGTAGAAATCCTCGGCGAAGGACGGAAACGGAGCCGACGCACACGCAGGCGTTGCACCGGTGGTTCGCCTGGTGCGGGTGGTTCGAAACACGAAACCCTCTTCGACACCCGAGCCCACTTCTTCCTTGAATGAGGCGGCCGTCGGGGCCGCCTCCCCTGCTGAAACGCCGGGCACCGCCATCAACACAAAGAGACTACGCACGCCAGCTATCGCGACCATCGCAGGACACCGTGTTATCGCATCAATTGCTCGTGCTCCGCATGGGTGAGCACTCGCGGCTGCACCACAGGCGTGCCTGAGTCGACGTCAAAGAAAGGCGTGTATCGGTAACTGCCATTGAGGCGCGCTCTGAGAACGTTCGCCAGGAACCAGGAAATCGTTGCGCCCAGCCCCACCACCCTGGGTTTCGGATAA
>JBDTUL010000303.1:0-7715 GCA_040007735.1 Gammaproteobacteria bacterium
CACTCGACCGGGTCGCGATCAATGTGGACATCGTGCAGAACGCGCTTGGGCGCCAGATCCTGGTCGAGAACCCGTCACTTTATGCACAGCTCACGGGGCACGAGATGCCGGAATATGAGTTCCTCGCAGAAGTCGTGCGCCGCACCGGCTGCGGGCTCCTCGTCGACGTCAACAACGTCTACGTGAGCTCGATCAATCTGGGATTCGATGCCGCCGCCTACCTCGCAGCCCTGCCGATGAAGGCCATTGGCGAGGTCCATCTGGCAGGCCACACGGCTGATACGACTACGAGGCTTCTCATCGACACTCATGATGCAGCGGTGTCGGCAGCGGTCTGGGATCTTTACGATCGCCTGATTCAACGCACCGGACCTCGTCCGACGTTGATCGAGCGCGACGACAGGTTGCCGCCGTTTGCCGAGCTGATGACAGAATGTGATCGCGCCCGTGCCATTTTGCTCGGCCGAAGTGCATCGATCCGAGAGCCTGCGGTTGCCGTGTATGCGTGATCTCGCCCGCTTCCAATACTCTTTCGGCGCTGCCCTCCTGCAGGCGCCGAGGCCGGAAGAGGAAACAAGAAAGCGCGCACGGGACCTGGCGCTGCGGATCCATCGGAATACGGCGATGAAAGGACTGGTCGATGCGCTGGCCGCGAACTATCCCACCGTCGCGCAGCTGGTCGGAGAAGAGTGGTTCAGGGCCTGCGCGATCGAGTTCGCCCGGTCGAATCCGGCTCGCACCCCGGTGCTCGCTTTGTACGGGGAGGCGTTTCCTGGATTCCTGTCGTCGTTCCCTCCGGCTGCACAGCTTCCCTACCTTGCCGACGTTGCACGAATCGATCGCATGTGGATCGGAGCGCACTTCGCGCCTGATGCGATTTTCTTGTCGGCAGCGACGCTCGAAGGTCTGCCACCGTCTGCATTAGGTCAGAAGCGCCTGACGCTTCATCCGGCGGCGCGGTTTGGCTCGGTACGCCACTCGGCCGCAACGATCTGGACCCATCACCGCTCGGCGGTGCCCAATCGCGCGCTGACGATCGCGGATTGCGAGGAAGGCATTCTGATCACCCGCCCTGCCGGGACGGTCGAGTACGCACTGATGCCGCTCGCGGCTCTTCGGTTCCTGCATTGCCTGAGTGACGGCGAGCCTATGAGCGCCGCCGCGACAGCGATGCTGGATAGGGATGCCGACGCCGATGTGGCCGGAGCATTGGCAACGGCGCTTGCCGCAGGAGCATTCGCGAGCGGGGCGGGGCCGGCTTCGTGAACACTCTCGCTGGAGTCGTCGAACGTATTCTCCCCAGCTGGCTGCTGCTTCTCGTTGCGCGGCTCGGAATCGCAAGTGTGTTCTTCCTTTCAGGCAGGACGAAAGTGGACGGTCTGCTCAGCATCACGCCATCGACCTATGCGTTGTTCGCTGACGAGTACCGGGTCCCGCTCCTGCCCCCTGAGCTCGCCGCTCACCTTGCGACATACTCCGAGCACCTCTTCCCGCTCCTTCTGGCGCTTGGACTGTTCACGCGCATCTCTGCCCTCGCGCTTCTGGGTATGACGCTGGTTATCGAAGTGTTCGTGTACCCGGATGCCTGGCCAACGCACCTGACCTGGGCCGCAATCCTTTTGCCGCTGATCGCGTGCGGTGCCGGTAAAGTATCTCTCGATCGCCTGTTACGTATTGCGTGAGCGGCGCGGCCGTGAAGCGGGCCTCGCACGCGCGGAGGCCCCACCATTTGTCTTCCGGGCGTGCCCTCCTCCGAGCTCGAGCGCTCCGACCATCGCGTGAAAGACGCTCTCGAACGCACTTTTCACGGCGCGACTGCTCCGCCGGACGTCGGTCGGTAGCGCCACCATAGGACACGAGTTTTCGATGTCGTCGAAGTGCTGACGCGACAAGTACGCCTGCACGATCTGGCCGTGCGTGAGACCTGCGCCGGCCATGATCTGCTTGACGGATACGCTCTCGAAGCCGCGGCGGTTGAACAGCCGGCGCGCGCTCTCGATGATCTTGGCTCGAATCTGACGGCGGTGGTCGGCGGGATACGGCACAGCCCTGCGGCGGGAGTCACGCGTCGCAAGCCGTTCAATCAGCCTGTCCATAGCACACTATCCGGGCGCCAAAGCCACGTCCAGCGCCTCAACCAGGTAATGCGGTAGGGCGAAGGCCGCCTTGTGAACATCAGGTGTGTAGTAGCGAGTTGGCAGTATCAGCCCCGCGCGACGTTCGCCTAGCTCTTGCACGGATACGGCTTCAGGCTTCAGAGCACCGCTTCCCCAACCGAAGGCAAGCGGTCCTCCGAAGTAGCTCGGGACTGGAACCAGGAAGCAACCCACCTCCGGAAACACCGTTCCCAGGCGCTTCATATTTGCGCAGAATTCCAACGGTTGGAGAAAAGGCACGCCAATCTGCGCCACCAACACCCCACCGGCATTGAGGCAGCCACGCGCGTCGCGGTAAAAGCTTTCCGTGAACAGCGGCAGGCTCTGCGGGCCAAGATCGCTCGCAGGCACCAGAATGACGTCGAACCTATCCTCGGTAGAGGTCACAAAGGCGGCGCCATCGCCGATGTGCAAACTGAAGCGCGGATCTGTGAACGGGGAGGCATTCACGGAGCGGAGGTACGAACGCGCGAGCTTCACCACCTGTGGATCCGTCTCAATTTGCGTGAGGCGCACGACACCCGGATGCTTGAGCACTTCATCGGCGAGACCACAGTCCCCTCCCCCAACTATAAGGACCTGCCTGGCCTTGCCGTGGGCGAGCAACGGAACATGGCTCATCATCTCGTGAAGAATGAACTCGTCTGCGCTCGTGGCCCGAACCGTACCATCGAGCATCAGGAGCCGCCCAAACTGAGCATTATCGATGAGCAGCTTTTCATGCTTTGCGCTGCGTGCATGATAGAGGACGCGGTTGGCCTCATACTCAACACGCACACCCGGGGCGACATTTTCGGTAACCCACGCACGCTCTGTCATTACTTGCTACCCCCGCGCATCCCTTCGCGACCGATTCGCGCCGGTGCATCTGCGATCGTCACGATATCACGCGACTTTCAGCCCGAGCGCCACGCGCGCGCGTCGATGGCATCTTGTTCCGGGTATCCCCATCAAACGAGCCGTGGGGCACCACCAGCACGTCGCATTCAATCTGATGCAGCACCTCATTGGCGACGCTACCGAGTAATGCGCGACGCGCCCGGCCCCGGCCGCGCGTTCCCATCACGAGCAGATCAGGCTGGACTCGCCGCGCCGTACGCAGGATCGCCGCCGCCGCGTGACCCTCTTCAATCATCACTTCGTAGCGGGTGAAGCCGGCATTTTGCCATTTGAGAAAATCACGCACCGCCGTGTCCGCTTCGCGCTTCCATCCTTCCGCGCAGGCGACGATCGCGCCCACGCCGACACCCGCATGCTGCAGCATCCCCTGGTACGGCGGCTCATACGCGTGAACGACGCTCACTTCGGCAGTGCGCGTAATCGCCAGCCCATCGGCCGCCCGTACCGCTGCGGCGGAAACACTCGAGAGATCCAGGGCGAGCAGCACGTTCCTGTAAGGTGAACGAGACGACCCCTGAGCGAACAAAACCGGACACCTGCGGGAGGCCAGTACTCGCGCCGCTACTGTTCCTTCCAGGGTGTCGTGCAGACTGCCCTTCCGATGGGGGCCCATCACCAGCAATCTGATCTTGTGCTCCTTCACGGTATCCAGAATGACTCGCGACGGCTGGCCCGCGCGCACTATAACGTTCGGCGCCGGCCCCGCGCGCCACCGTGGCGGTCGCGAGCGCGACTTCATGTTCTGAATTGCGGACCGCAATGTTTGCTCGAGATCGAGCTCCGAGTTCATCGGCACCACCACGTGCAGGAGCGATAAATCGGCTCCGACGTCGTTCGCAATGAGGGCCGCGCGATCTATCGCGGCCTCGCTTTTCGCCAGCAAATCCGTCGCACACAGTATCCTCTTCATCTCACGCTCCCGAACCCGACTCTATCGTCAAACGGTGCCTGCCAATCAAGCCGGGTCATCCGGAGATCGCATCTACGCTGAAGTCCGCAGGTGCTACGGGCACGCGCCTGACCGCATCACCCTCCGAAGGCTGAATGACCCGCTCAACGCGCAGGCGGCGAAGGCCTCCCGGCATCAACCACTGCACTTCATCGCCCTGCCGATACCCCAGCAAGGCCGTTCCAAGCGGTGCGAGCACTGAGATTCGGTTCTCAGAGACGTCGGCGTCTCCCGGAAACACAAGTACGAACTCATGCCGCTTGTTGCTCGTGAGATCCAGAACTCGGACACGCGTCTGTATCGTGATGACGTCCGTCGGAACTTCACCAGGATCGAGCACGAGCGCCCTTTCGAGCTCGGCACGCAATTGCGTGAGATGCTCCTGGTCGTGCCCCGATACTTCGGCGCGAGACGCCAGCAAACCACGGATCATTCGCGCATCCGACGCGCGCATTACTATGGGAGGATTCCGCATCACCAATCTCCTTCATCGTAAGAACAGTCACTCACTGCTCGCTAGAGGCCTGACACACGCAAGACGCCATGTGCGCTAACACAGAACGGGCTGGCTCGCAGGCATGCTGCCGCTCCACTGCGCTTTGATCAATTCGAATTATTCGTCGATTCTGTTCGACTGCATGACACTGTCACGCTTTGAGAAGCGCCGGGCGCCTCCCGCAGAACACGTTGGGCGGTCTCAGGCGGACCTCTTGCTAACGGACAAACGCGGCGGCGCCCTCCGCTAGCGATGCTGCTGCGCCAAGTCAGCGCCGCGTCGTCGCCTCTGGCTTGCGATGAGGAGTCGCAACTCTTGTGGCCTTTGCTCTCTTCTGGCGGCGCGCGCGCGCGCGCACGTGGCGTCGAGTAGTCTCCGGCTGATAGATAACCTTTTCGATGCGCAGCCTCTGTACGCCTCCGTGCGAGTGCCAGCGCACCTCGTCGCCCTCTCGCGCCCCGAGCAGAGCGAGGCCGATCCAGCGCAAGGGCGGTTGCGCGCTGTTTTGAACTTCGCAATCTGACGGCAAAACGACGGTAATGGTGTAGGCACGTCCCGAATCAAGATCGCGCACCCGCGCTTGTGAGTGCATGGTGACGAGACTCTCGGGAACATCCTCCGGATCAAGCGGACGCGCGGCATCCAACCGTGTACGAAGCGCGGCAAGCTGTTCCCGCTCGCGGATCAGTCGCGACCCGCACACGTTCAGGAGCCGGCGCAGTCGCGCCCGATCCAAACGGCTAATCAGCGCCAATCGCCCGCTCATCTGCATTTTCTGCCCCTCTATTCACACTCCGTGAGGCTTTGTACGCGCCCCGTTGCCAACGAACAATTCGAAATAGACTGGAGGGAGGTTCGATTTCCTCTTACCTTGCCGGATGCCCGAACAGGATCGGGAAAGAGGCTACGGCGTGAGTAGCGGCAAGCGAACAGTGAACTCGCTGCCCCGCCCGAGGCCGGCGCTCGCCGCGGTGACGCAGCCGCCGTGACTTTCGACCAGCGAGCGCACCAGCGACAGACCGAGCCCCAACCCCTGGTTTCGCGAAGAAGATTCAACCTGAAGAAAGAGATCGAACACGTGCGGCAGCACGTCCGCGGCAATTCCTATCCCCGTATCAAGAATGCGGACGATCGCCTCTCCCCCCTGCCGTTGCACAGAAACGCTCACATCGCCTCCGGCAGCCGTGTATTTCGCCGCATTCGTAAGCAGGTTTACGAAGACCTGTTCTAGTCGTAGTGGATCGGCAGTCAGCCACAACTCGCACTCAGGGAGCGAGAGCGTGACCCGGTGAGTGCGCTGCTGCATGACAAAGCCGGCGGCCTGCACAGCAAGAGCAACGGTGTGGCACAGATCGATTCGATCGCGCTCCAGGCGCAGCTTTCCGGTTCGAATACGGTAGGCATCCAGGAGATCATCAACCAGGCGTGTCATCTGCTGGATCTGTCGTTCGATGATCAGTCGCGCGCTGGCTTGGGCGGAACTCGCACATACGTCGGCGCGCAGCACTTGTGAGGCCTGGATGACCATCCACAGCCGATCATCGACAGGGAATTGCCGGCTGATGTGTCGCTCGATACCCGCACGCTCGAGGACGGGCGGCATCGGCTCACGATTCGTGCGCAGGGCGAAAACGGCCGCGACGGCGTCGAAGAGATTTCGTTTCAAGTTCAAAACGGGCCCGGCATCGTCGTCTCCGGCCTGCGGCCCAATTCGACGCGCAGCGGCCGCGTGCGGTTCACCGTGGACGCGTTCAGCACCGACGACCCGTTCGATCCACGTCGGGCGGAAGCGCGGTCATCGATTCCCGTGTGGGTCTGGGTGATGTCGCTGTTTGTCGTAGCGTGGGCCGTGTGGTACGCCGCGCGCATGTGGGACGTGCCTGCCGAGTATTCGCATACGCCGACTTACAGTACTCAGCGGGAAGTCGCGCCAGAATAGTGGGCGCCTCGCGTGCAAGGCGGCGAGCCACACGATTGAGAAATCTACGTAGCCACTACGAACTTGCCGCGATTGTCTTGCAGGAACTCTCCCTCAGACTGACTCAACGAACGGACACTACACATTCCACTACATATGTTCGGCGAACCTGGCCCGGTGACGCACGCATGAACGCGATCGAATTCGAGGAGGGCGCCGTCCGCATCGATGCGGCGATCATCGCCGAGGGGCTAGCGATCCAGCCTGCGCGCGTGCATCACCTGCTGCGCAAAGGAAAGATCACGAGCCTCTGCGAGCGCGGCATCGATCGGGACGCCGGCCGCCATCGACTGACGTTCTTCCACAAGAACCGGCGCCTGCGCCTCGTTACTGACGCAGCAGGGAGTATCATCGAGCGTTCCATCACCGACCGCGACGATGGCGAGGCGCTTTGATCATCCACAAAGACGGAGTCGCGGCCTGGTGGCTCGAGCGAGTGACGGCGCTTGCTCTGGTACCTCTGACGCTCTGGCTCGCGGCTTCGCTCATCGCACTGAGCGTCAGTGACCACACAAGGTTCGTTCGGTGGGTGAGCACGCCGCTCACGACACTTCTCATCGTGCTTCTGCTGATCGCGCTGTTCACTCATCTGGCGCTCGGCCTGCAGGTCGTGATCGAAGACTACCTCCATTCCTGGGCGAGGATTCCGGTGCTGCTGACAGCGCGCTTCGCCTGCATTCTGCTGTGTGTCGCTGGCATCATGGCGACGCTCTTTATCGCTTTCACGCACTAATGAGGAATCGAAGATGGCCGCCGAATCGACAGAGCAAGCGAGCATTGCCGCCCAGCCGCTAACTGAAGATGACACGGACCTGTCGCCCTGGTGGCTGCGCACCGTGTTGATCGTGCTGGTGGTGGGTTTTACCGCCCTGATCGGCGTTACGCTGCTCGCCTATCGAAACGCACCGCCGATTCCGGCGCACGTGGTCGACGCACAAGGCGTCAGCGTGTTCAGCGGCGACGATATCCGCGCGGGCCAGGCGATCTTTCTCAAATACGGACTGATGGACAATGGCAGCATCTGGGGGCACGGCGGCTACCTCGGACCGGATTTCTCTGCCGCGGCTCTGCATCGCATTGGCGAAGACACGGCTGCCGCCATTGCGCGAGAGAACTACCGGCAGCCTCTGAATGCACTGAGCCCCTCGCAACAGGCGGCGGTGCACGCCGAAACTGCGGTGGAGCTCAAGACCAATCGTTACGATCCGGCCACGGACGTACTGCGATTGACCGCGC
>JBDTUL010000304.1:0-7675 GCA_040007735.1 Gammaproteobacteria bacterium
CGGTGCGCCCTGGTTTTCCGCGGAGACGAAAGCCGCGCCATGAGTTTCATCGCGCGTCACAACCTTTGGAACGAGGATCAGCGCCGCGCGGCTGAGGAACTCGGCAAGCGCATCGAGACCGATGGAATCGAACTGGTGCGGCTGTCGTTCGCGGACCTGCATGGGATCCTGCGCGGCAAGGCTCTGCTGCCGGCCGCAATGCCGGGCATCATGCGTGATGGGTGCACGGTCACCTCGACGCTGCTGCTGAAAGACACCTCTCATCGAACTGTCGTCCCCGTGTTCTCAGCGGGTGCGGGGCTCGGCAGGCCGGAGCTTCAGGGCGGTGGCGACATCGTCATGGTTCCGGATCCCACCACGTTTCGCGTGCTGCCCTGGCTTCGGTCGACGGGGTGGATGCTGTGCGACCTTTACTTCGTGGACGGCACTCCGGTGCCCCACTCGACGCGCCATCTCTTCCGCCGCACCCTGGAACGGCTGCCGCGCGATCAATCGTTCGTGACGGGGCTCGAAGTGGAGTTCCACATCACGCGCCTCGTGGATGCGAATCTCACGTTGGACGATGGCGGACAGCCTGGCACGCCCCCGACAGTCGAACTGATTCATCACGGCTACCAGCACCTCACCGAACAGCGGCTCGATCGCATCGAGCCGATTGTCGATATCCTGCGGCGTGACGTGCTCGCCCT
Source organism: Gammaproteobacteria bacterium (assembly GCA_040007735.1). Taxonomy (GTDB): domain Bacteria; phylum Pseudomonadota; class Gammaproteobacteria; order Steroidobacterales; family Steroidobacteraceae; genus JADGHX01. The sequence goes on from JBDTUL010000304.1 coordinate 690, forward strand.
GGGTCTCGAGCTCAGCTCTGTAGAGCTGGAATACGGCCCGAGCCAGGTCGAGTTCGTGTTTCGCGCAGCCGCAGGCATGAAGCCGGCGGACGACATGGTGCTGTTCCGGAACGCCGTGAAGCAGATCTGCCGCAGGCACGGCTATCACGCCACGTTCATGTGCCGGCCCGCGTTCGAGAATGCGATGTCCAGCGGCTGGCACCTGCATCAATCGCTTGCCGACGCGCAGGGCCGCAATCTGTTCGCGCCCGAAGAGCCGGCGGCGCTCCTCTCACCCCTGGGGCGTCACTATCTCGCAGGCCTCTTCGAGGGCGCGTGCGAAGCGGTCGCGTTCACTACGCCGACCATCAACGGCTACAAGCGCTATCGCCCCCTGTCGCTCGCTCCGGACCGTGTCGCCTGGGCTCGCGACAATCGCGGGGCGATGTTGCGCGTGGTCTGCGGCTCGAATCCGGATGCGGCCCGCATCGAGAACCGCATCGGCGAGCCTGCCGCGAATCCTTATCTCTATCTGGCGTCACAGCTTGCCACGGGGCTCGCCGGGGTCGCCGCCGGCCGTGAGCCGCCACCGCCATCGGACACGCCGTACGAGTCGGACGCGCAGATGTTGCCGACTTCGCTGAGTGCCGCACTCGATGCGCTGGCCGGCGGGCGCCTGCTGCGTGAGGCCTTTGGCGCGGAGTTCATCGATTACTACGCCCTGATCAAACGCGCGGAGGTGCGCCGCTACGAGACGAGCGTGACCGACTGGGAGATGAAGGAATACTTCGACATTTTCTGAAGGCGGCGCCCGTCTTGTCCAGAAAGCGCAAGGTGTTCTTGCAGAACCACTTTGTAATCAATGGATTACGACCCCGCCGGCGAGCGCGTGCGGAATCGGAACGGCAAGATCGCATGGCAGGCCGCCTGCGCAAGCACTTGAAAACCAAGGCGCGGCCGGGTCCGGGACCCCTGTCGCGCGCGCGCGAGGGCGGTATCATAGGCGCCCTTTCGATTTGCCCCAGCCCAAGAAGACAGCATTGAATTCACCCGACGCGCCCACTGCGGCGCCTGCGCCGGCTCCCCGGATCATTCCGCGATCGGAGCACACGATTTCCCGCTCCGGTATTTCACCCAACGCGCTGCGCGTTCTCTACCGCTTGCGCGAGGGCGGTTATCAGGCGTTCCTCGTGGGCGGCTGTGTGCGCGATCTGCTCATCGGCATGGAGCCGAAGGATTTCGACGTTGCCACGGATGCCTTGCCCGAAGAGGTGAAGCGGCTGTTCCGCAATTGCCGTCTCATCGGGCGCCGCTTCCGCCTGGCGCATGTGTTCTTCGGTCGCGAGACCATCGAGGTGGCCACGTTCCGCGCGGCCAGCGCACCCGAGCAGGGCGAAGAGCCGCTGCCGGATGCGGAAGCCGATGCCGAAGCGGCGGAGCCCGAGACCCCCGCCGATCTCGCGGCCGAGCTGGAAGCGGATCTGGACGACGAATCCGGTGCCACGGACGATGCGGAAGCCGATGACGATACTGAGTCCAACGATGATGACGCGGACGTGGAGTCCGACCCGCACGATCAGGACACGGTGGTCATGGAGCAGCCGCAGTTCGATGGGGCATCCCGGTTAGCCGCGCAGCCGCTACCGGCGGCCGCCTCGAATGTGGATTCCGAGAACGCCGTCGCCCGGCGCAGCGAGCAGGGCGTTGCCCGCTCTGACGCGGACTCATCCGCGCGCTCCGAGCCCCGCCGTCGCGACCGCAACCGCGACGAGGAAGACAACGACACCGAGCGTCTGCTCGATTCCATGGGCCGCATCCTTCGCGACAACGTCTACGGCAACATCGACGAAGACGTCTGGCGTCGGGATTTCACGGCGAATGCGCTCTACTACAACATAGCGGACTTCTCGCTCTGGGATTACGTCGGCGGGTTCGAAGACATCACGGCGCGCAAGCTGCGCCTGATCGGCGACCCGGAAACCCGCTATCGCGAAGACCCGGTGCGCATGCTGCGCGCCGCGCGTTTCGAGGCGAAGCTCGCTTTCGATCTCGACCCGAGCACCTCGGAGCCGATGGAGCGGCTGAAGGGCCTGCTCGCCCACGTTCCGCCGGCACGGCTGTTCGATGAAACGTTGAAGTTGTTCCTGTCCGGCCAGGGCGCCCGCAGCTTCGAAGTGCTACGTCGACGTGGATTGTTCGCAGCGCTGCTGCCCGCAACGGATGCGTACCTGCGCAAGCATCCCAACAGTCTCGTCGAGAAGGTCCTGCTCCAGGGCCTGAAGAATACGGACGAGCGCGTGCTGGCGGACAAGCCTGTGACGCCCACCTTCCTGTTCGCACTCCTTTTATACGGGCCGATTGCGCGCGAGATCGAAGCGATGCCGCCGGAGCGCTGGCACGATTTGCACACCATTCTCGACGCGTGCGATCGCGCTGTGCGCGAAGCGCAGCGGCACATGTCGATTCCGCGGCGTTTCTCGCTTGGGTTGCGCGAGATGTTTGCGCTTCAACCGCGGCTCGAGCATCCGCGCGGCCGGCGCGCGTTGCGTGTGCTTGAGCATCCGCGATTTCGTGCGGCCTACGACTTGCTCCTGCTGCGCGCCGAGCAGGGCCTGGCGCCGCGTGAAATCGCGGACTGGTGGACGAAGCTCCAGGAAGTGTCGCCCGACAAGCGGGGCCTCATGGCGGATGAGATGGCGCCACCGGGTGGCCCGCCGCGCTCCGGCGCACGCCGCGGCCCGCGCAGGCGTCGTCGTCGTCGCCCACCGAACGCGACCTGATTGGCGCAAATGGGCGTGTGGTGGCCCGCGTATATCGGCGTTGGTAGCAATATCGACGACCCCGGCGCGCAAGTACTGAAAGCGATCGACCTGCTGCGTGCTTTGAAGGTGAATGACGTCGGGGCCCAGCCCGACGCAGTGGCCCGGCTCGTAGCAGGGCAACCCGCTGCCGCGCAGTCCGCGGCAGTATCGAACATCGCTTCTCAGCGGCCAACCTCGGCAGCCGCTGGCGGCACAGCGATAAACACGGCCGCAGTCCAGGTGGTGCTGATCTCGCCCCTTTACGGCTCAAAACCGCTGGGCTCGATTTCGCAACCCGACTTCGTGAACGGCGTTATCGGCGTGCTCACGCAACTCGACGCGCTCACGCTGCTGAAGGCGCTGCGCTCGATCGAATCCGCGCTCGGCCGCCCCGACAAGCACGAAAAGTGGGGCCCGCGCGTCATCGATCTCGACCTGCTCGTCTACGCACGCGAAACGCGCACCGGCCCCGAGCTCACGCTGCCTCATCCCGGGATAGTGAACCGCAACTTCGTTCTGTATCCTCTCGCGGACATCGCCCCGGACCTCGACGTGCCCGGGCTTGGCCGGGTGGCCGAGCTCAAGGGGCAGGTCGCGCCGACGGGTTTGTGGCCACTTCCGCCGCGCGCACCTGCTATTGCATGACCACCGCTCCCACCGCCGAAGCACCTCACCGTTTCATCGTTGTCGAAGGCCCCATCGGCGTCGGCAAGACGAGCCTCGCTTGCCGCATCGGTACCAGCCTCTCGGCCGACCTGGTGCTGGAGCAGGCGCTGCAGAACCCGTTCCTCGAGCGCTTCTATCGCAACCCGCGTGCGGGCGCGTTTCCCGCGCAGCTGTATTTCCTGTTCCAGCGCGCGCAACAGCTCGCTGCCCTGAAACAGCAGGACATGTTCTCGCCCGTCATCGTCGCGGACTATCTGCTCGACAAAGACAGGCTGTTCGCGCGCGTGACGCTCGATGAAGCGGAATACAACCTCTACGAGCAGGTGAGCACGAAGCTCGAAATCCACTCGCCGAAGCCTGATCTCGTGGTGTACCTGCAGGCGCCGGTGGATGTGCTCATCGAGCGCATCGCCAAGCGCGGCATCGGTTTCGAGCAGAGCATCGAGCGCGACTACCTGGAGCGACTGAACGAGGCCTATGCGCGGTTCTTCCACGAGTACGACTCGTCACCGCTGCTCATCGTCAATGCGGCCTCGATCGACCCGGTGAACAACCAGAGCGATTATGACGAACTGTTCTCGGCCATCACCCGCATGAAGAAGGGCCGCCTCTACTACAACCCGCTGCGGCACCGTACTTTCTAGCAGCGCGTTGTCGGCCCGGGCGTAGCTACGCGCACAAGCAGGCGGCCCCTTTCTTGAATAGACCAGGCCGCGCTTTTTGCCGCCGGAAACGAAGTTGATGTCCGAAAAAACGCCGGGCCGCGCAGGCCGCAGGCGACTTTTTTCCAATAGACCTAGCGAGAGTTGATTGTCCGGCGGCGCTCGGTCATTCTTGGCCGGAAGAGGGGCTCCGCGATAAATCCATGTATACCCAGCTGCAGTTGCGCGATTCCGCGCGTCCGCCCGTCACGCTGAGCACGCTTCACAGCATGAAAGAGAAGGGCGAGAAGATCGCCTGCCTCACCTGCTATGACGCCAGTTTCGCAGCGCTCGTCGACGAATCCGACGCAGATGTAGTGCTCGTGGGCGACTCCATGGGCATGGTCATCCAGGGGCACGACACCACGGTGCCAGTCACCATGGATCACATCGTGTACCACACGCGAGCCGTCGCTCGCGGTCTCAACCGTCCGTTCCTGATCGCAGACCTGCCGTTCATGAGCTATCCCTCGAAGGATATCGCGCTCACGAACGCCGTCCGGCTGATGCAGGAAGGCGGCGCCAAGATGGTGAAGCTCGAAAGCGGCGCAGGGCAGACGGAAATCGTGGAGTTTCTATCCAGCCACGACATCGCGGTGTGCGCGCACCTTGGTCTCAAACCTCAGTCAGTGCACAAGACAGGCGGGTTCCGCGTTCAGGGCAGAGAGGAAGCCGCAGCCGCACGCATGATTCGGGATGCGAAAGCGCTCGAGGCCGCCGGTGCGGACATCGTGCTGCTTGAATGCATTCCACCGGCGTTGGGCAAAGCGGTGGTCGCTGAAGTGGGCGTGCCCGTCATTGGCATCGGCGCTGGGCCGGACGTAGATGGCCAGATTCTGGTGCTGTATGACGTGCTGGACATCACTCCCGGCCGCAAGCCGCGCTTCGTGCGCAATTTCATGGAAGGCGCGGGCAACAACCTGCAGGCGCTGAAGAACTACGTAAAGGCCGTGAAAACGGGCGAATACCCGGCACCCGAGCACAACTTCGCGCCGTGATGGAAACCGTCACGACGATCGCCGCGGTCCGCGAGGCAGTGGCGCGTTGGCGCCGTGAAGGCCAGCGCGTTGCGTTCGTGCCCACCATGGGCAACCTGCACGCCGGGCACATCAGTCTCATCGAGCTCGCGCGCCAGCGTGGCGATCGATTCATCGCGAGCATCTTCGTCAACCCGATGCAGTTCGGGCCGAACGAAGATTTCGCGCATTACCCGCGCACGCCCACGAAGGATGAGAGCATGCTCAGCGCCGCGGGCTGCGATCTCATGTTCATGCCCGATGTGGCGGAGATTTATCCCGAGGGCTCCGATCACGGAACGCGCGTAATGGTTCCGGGGTTGTCTGGCGTGCTGGATGGTGAGTTTCGGCCCGGGCACTTCGATGGTGTCGCCACGGTGGTCGCGAAGCTGTTCAACATTGTCGCTCCCGACATAGCCGTGTTCGGCGAGAAGGACTTCCAGCAGCTCACTATCGTTTGCCGCATGGTGGCGGACCTTTGCATCCCCGTCGAGATCATCGGCGCGCCGACGGTGCGTGAAGCGGATGGGCTTGCGATGAGCTCGCGCAATCAGTATCTGACGGCAGAGGAGCGCAAGACGGCTCCGCAGATTCATGCAGCGCTGGGCCGCGCGGTCAAGCGGCTGGCCGCGGGCGAAACCGATTTCGCGGCGCTCGAAAGTGCGGAAACCGAAGTGCTCCGGCGCGCGGGGTTCCGCCCGGACTATTTCACCGTTCGGGACGCGAAGACGCTGGCGGCACCCGGCGCGCAGGCGCCTCACCTGGTGGTGCTGGCCGCCGCGCGCCTGGGCAAGGCGCGGCTCATCGACAATCTTCAGCTCAGACGCTGAGCGAGGGCTTCCGGCTAGCCAGTTCGCGCTGTTCGAAGGGGCTTGGGGCTCTCTTCAGCCGCCCGGCGATTGAGGGCTTCCTGGCCCTGCCGCGGCGGCGTTGGCAGCATGCTGTTCCAGCGCCCACTCCACATGCTCCCGCACCAGCCCTGACACGTCGTCCCGCCGCGCTCTCAACGCCGCGATAACCTCGGGCAATGAAGGCGCATTCCCCAGCGCCACGGCAATATTCCTCGACCAGCGCTCGTACCCGATGCGGTAAATGGCCGCGCCGCGCATGCGTTCGTCGAACTCCTCCGCCGTCCAGGCGAACAGGCCGGCGAGGCGGGGTGAGTCGAGCCCGTGCCGAACCTTGAAATCGGGGTGCGCAGCCGTCTTCGCGAACTTGTTCCAGGGGCAGACAAGTTGGCAGTCGTCGCACCCGTAGATGCGGTTGCCGAGGGCCTTGCGCAGCTCCACCGGGATGGGGCCCTTGTTCTCGATGGTGAGATAGGAAATGCAACGCCTGGCATCCAGCTTCTGCGGGCCGATGATGGCCTGGGTGGGGCAGGCGGGAATGCACGCTTCGCAGGTTCCACAGTGCGCGGTAGCCGGTGCATCCAGGGGCAGGGGCAAATCCGTAAGAATCTCGCCAAGAAAGAAGTACGAGCCGGCGTCGCGCGCGAGCAGGTTGGTGTGCTTGCCTATCCAGCCGAGTCCGGCGTTCCGCGCTAGTGCTTTTTCCAGCACCGGAGCGCTGTCCACGCATACTCGAAATCCAAACGGCCCGACCTGCCGGGCGATGTCCTCGGCGAGGCGCGCCAGGCTCTTGCGCATTAACTTGTGGTAGTCCCGGCCTAATGCGTATCGCGAGATATAGCCGGTGGCCGGCTCTTCGAGCACCGCCTGGGCGTCGCGCGCTTCGCCTGGCCAGTAGTTCATGCGCACACTGACCACGCGTACGGTGCCCGGAGCCAACTGTTCCGGGTGGCTGCGCATGGAGCCGTGACGACG
>JBDTUL010000305.1:0-7674 GCA_040007735.1 Gammaproteobacteria bacterium
CCCCAGGCATTCCGGCCAGGTGATGCCGCAGCATCAGTGGGTTGATCTCGCGCAGATTTCTCCGAGTGCGCCGCTTGCGGTGATCGCCTCTGAGGATCAGCAGTTTCCGTTTCACGCGGGGTTCGACGTGGAGTCGATTCGCAAGGCCGTCGAGCAGAATGCGCGTCGGAAGCGGCCGCGTGGGGCCAGCACTATTACCCAGCAGGTGGCCAAGAATCTGTTCCTGTGGAACGGGGCGAGCTATGTGCGCAAGGGGATGGAAGCCTGGTTCACGGTGCTGATCGAGGCGATGTGGCCGAAGGAGCGGATTCTCGAGGTTTATCTCAATGTTTCGGAGTTTGGGCGGGGTGTGTACGGGGTGGAGGCGGCGTCGCAGAGGTTTTTTCGGAAGCCGGCGTTGCGGTTGAGTCGGGCTGAGGCGGCGACGCTAGCGGCTGTTTTGCCGAATCCGATTCGGATGCATGCTGATAGGCCTTCGGCCTATGTTTCTCAGAGGCGGGATTGGATTTTGGGGCAGATGAGAGGGTTGGGTGGGAAGGAGTATCTGGATGAGATTGCGCCGAAGGGCAAATAGAGCTAAAAATTCTATTTTCAGGTTTTAGGCTCATACCCTAGATTGGGCGACAACCACTTCTCCGTCATCTCGATCGTCATTCCCTTACGTCGCGCGTAATCCTCAACCTGATCGCGATCGATCTTGCCCACACCGAAGTAACGCGCCTCGGGATGCGCGAAATACCAGCCGCTCACAGCAGCGGTGGGATACATCGCAAACGACTCAGTAAGGCGGATGCCGGCATTCCGTTCAGCGTCGAGCAACTCCCAGAGCTTCCCCTTCTCGGTGTGGTCCGGGCAGGCCGGGTACCCGGGTGCCGGGCGAATACCGTTGTATTCCTCGCGAATCAATTGCTCATTGGTGAGCGCTTCGCGTGAAGCATACCCCCACAGCTCGCGGCGAACGCGTTCGTGGAAATGCTCCGCGCAGGCCTCGGCAAGCCGGTCGGCGAGCGCCTTGATCATGATGCTCGAATAATCATCGTGCGCTTTCTCGAAGCGGGCAATGTGTTCTTCGATGCCACCGCCGGCCGTCACGGCGAACGCGCCGATGTAATCCGCAACACCGCTCGCTTTCGGCGCAATGTAGTCCGCGAGGCACTCATGCGGTTGCCCCGGCGCCTTGTTCTTCTGCTGGCGCATGAAGCACAGCGTGGTCAACACCTTCTCGCGGGACGCGTCGGCATAGACCTCAACGTCATCCCCCACCGCGTTCGCAGGAAACAGCCCGATCACCGCACGCACTTTCAGCCAGCGCTCCGCGATGATCTGCTTCAGCATCTTGCGCGCATCAGCGTAAAGGTTGCTCGCCGCCTCTCCGACAATGGGGTCTGTCAGCACATCCGGGAATTTGCCGGCAAACTCCCACGCGTTGAAGAACGGCATCCAGTCCACGTAGCCCAGCAACTGATCCAGCGGATAGTTCGCGTAATGATGAACGCGCGGAACGCGTGGTGCGAAGGGCGTCACCTTGTCCCACTCGATGCGCCGGCGATTGGCGCGCGCCTGCGTGATGCTGAGCTCCGGCGACTTCACCTTCTTGGCGGCGTGCTGTTCGCGGCGCCGAATGTGATCCTCCGCCACCTTCGCGATGAACACGTCTCGCGCCCCCGGAGTGACCAGCGACTGGCACACACCCACGGATCGCGAAGCATCTTTCACGTATACGACCGGCGATGAATAGTGCTGGGCAATCTTCACGGACGTGTGCGCCGGCGACGTGGTGGCGCCACCAATCAACAGCGGCACCTTGAAGCCCTGGCGCTCCATTTCCTTCGCCACGTTGACCATTTCATCGAGCGACGGCGTGATCAGGCCTGAAAGCCCGATAAAATCCGCCTCCTCACGCCGCGCCGTCTCGAGAATCTTCTCGCACGGAACCATGACGCCGAGATCGATGACCTCGAAGTTATTGCACTGGAGCACAACGCCGACAATGTTCTTGCCGATGTCGTGCACGTCGCCCTTCACCGTAGCAATGACAACACGGCCGTTGGTGCGCGAGACGCCGTCCTTCTCCGCTTCGATGAACGGAATCAGGTGCGCAACCGCGCGCTTCATCACGCGCGCGCTCTTCACCACCTGCGGCAGGAACATCTTGCCTGAGCCGAACAGGTCGCCGACGACGTTCATGCCGTCCATCAGCGGCCCTTCGATTACGGAGATCGGCCGCTCGAACGTGAGGCGAGCCTCCTCAGTGTCCGCGATGACGTAGTCATCGATGCCTTTCACCAGGGCATGCTCGAGGCGCTTCACGACCGGCAAGTGACGCCATTCGAGATCGGCCTGGCGCTTGCCCGCGGCCTCGCCTTTGTAACGGGTAGCGATCTCCATCAGGCGCTCAGTGGAATCATCGCGCCGGTTGAGGACGACATCCTCGGCAGCTTCACGCAGATCCGCGTCTATATCAGCGTAAATCGCGAGCTGACCTGCGTTCACGATGCCCATGTCCATGCCAGCCTGAATGGCGTGGTACAGGAACACGGAATGAATCGCTTCCCGCACGAGGTCGTTGCCCCGGAAGGAGAACGACACGTTGCTGACGCCGCCGCTCACCATCACGTAGGGGAGTAAGGCCTTGATCTGCCGGGTGGCCTCGATGAACGCGACCCCATAGCCGTTGTGTTCCTCGATGCCCGTGCCCACCGCGAAGATGTTGGGATCGAAGATGATGTCCTGGGGTGCGAAGCCGGCCTTCTCAGTGAGAATCCTGTAGCAGCGCTGGCAGATGGAAACCTTGCGCTCGATGCTGTCCGCCTGGCCCTTCTCGTCGAACGCCATCACGACAACCGCTGCGCCGTACCGGTGCACCTTGCGGGCGTGTGCGATGAACGCTTCCTCGCCTTCCTTCATGCTGATCGAGTTGACGACAGCCTTGCCCTGCACGCACTTCAGCCCCGCCTCGATGACCGTCCACTTGGATGAGTCGATCATGATGGGCACGCGTGCGATGTCTGGCTCGGCCGCGATCAGATTCAGGAAGCGCGTCATCGCTGCTTCCGAATCGAGCATGCCCTCGTCCATGTTCACATCGACTATCTGCGCGCCGCTCGTCACCTGCTGGCGCGCCACGTCGAGTGCCGCCGAGTAGTCTCCCGCCTCGATGAGCTTGCGGAATTTCGCGGAACCGGTGACGTTGGTTCGCTCGCCCACGTTCACGAACAACGTGTCGGAGTCGATGCTCAGCGGCTCGAGGCCGGAGAGCCGGCATTTCACCGGGATGTCCGGAATCGGGCGCCGTTCCAGATTGATGAGCGACTCGCGCACACGCCGGATGTGCTCAGGCGTAGTGCCGCAGCAACCGCCCACGATGTTCAGAAGCCCGGAAGCCGCGAATTCCCGCAGAATCTCCGCGGTTTCCTCAGCCGTCTCGTCGTATTCGCCGAACGCGTTCGGCAGTCCCGCGTTCGGATAGGCGCAAACATAAGTATCCGCGATGCGCGCCAGTTCCTGCACATAGGGGCGCAGCTGCCGCCCGCCGAGCGCGCAGTTCAATCCCACCGCGAGCGGGTTCGCATGGCGAATGGAATTCCAGAATGCCTCGGTAGTCTGGCCGGAAAGCGTGCGGCCCGAAGCGTCCGTGATGGTGCCCGAGATGATGATTGGCACCTCGACATTCATCTCTTCGAACACGGTCTGCACGGCGAAGATGCAGGCCTTCGCGTTCAAGGTGTCGAAAATCGTCTCGATGATCAGCAGGTCCACTCCGCCCAGCAGCAAGGCCCGCGTGGCCTCGGAGTAAGTCGTAACCAACTGATCGAACGTGACCGCGCGGAAGGCGGGGTCGTTCACGTCCGGCGACATCGAGCACATGCGGCTGGTGGGGCCCAGCGCGCCCGCGACGAACGCGGGCAGCCCTTTGTCCCGCGCATATTCGTCACACACTCGGCGCGCAATCTGCGCCGCGCGATAGTTCATCTCCGGAACGAGCGCTTCCATTCCGTAGTCCGCCTGCGAGACGGCGGTGGAATTGAAAGTGTTCGTCTCGATGATGTCCGCGCCCGCGTCGAGATACTCACGGTGAATGGACGCGATGATCTCCGGCTGCGTCAGCACCAGCAGATCGTTGTTGCCCTTGATGTCGCGGCCATAGTCTTTGAAGCGCTCGCCGCGGAACGCTCGCTCGTCGAGCGTGTGGCGCTGGATCATGGTGCCCATCGCGCCATCGAGCAGCACGATGCGCTCTTCGAGCAGCTTCTTCAGCCGCTCGATTCGCGCACGGCGCGCGGTTTCATCTACGGGCGCCACACCGAAAGGTGCGGCACTCGCCTTTGGCGCGCCCTCTTTCTCGCGATCATTACGAGCGGGTTCAGCGCCGTGAGCACCGGAGCCATGGGCACATGAACTCATGCCACTGCACTCCCGACAATAGGTGCGGAATGCAGAACGGGTGGCGACGGCGGCTCTGAAACAGCGGCCGGCTGCGAGCGAACACCCAGCGCGTGACAGATGGCGTACGTCAGTTCAGCTCGATTCAGCGTGTAGAAGTGAAATTCGCGCACGCCTTCCTGCGCAAGCAACCGCACTTGTTCGATGGCGACGCTCGCGGCGATGAGTCGACGAGTCTCCGCATCGTCATCCAGTCCGTGGAAGCGGAATTGCAGCCACTCTGGGACGCTTGCGCCACAGCGCGCCGCGAAGCGCAGCACCTGAGGAAACCGCGTGATCGGCAGAATGCCCGGCACGATGGCCACGTCGATATGCGCGCGCTCGCAGCGGTCTCGAAAGCGCAGGAACGCATCCACGTCATAGAAGAACTGCGTGATGGCGCGCGATGCGCCGGCGTCTATCTTGCGCTTCAGGTTCTCGAGATCGGCCTGGGGAGACTTGGCCTCCGGGTGCATTTCGGGATAGGCGGCGACCGAGATATCGAAGTCCGCGACGCTCTTCAGGCCAGCGACCAGATCCGCGGCGTACGCAAAACCCTGAGGATGCGGCACATAGGTAGTGTCGCCTCGCGCCGGATCCCCCCGAAGTGCGACGAGATGGCGAATGCCCTGATCCCAATAGCGGCGCGCGATATCGAGCACTTCGCCGCGCGGGGCATCTACGCAGGTGAGATGCGGCGCTCCGGTGAGCGGCGTCTCGCGCTGAATGCGCGTGATGACTTTGTGAGTGCGCTCGCGCGTGGAGCCGTCCGCGCCATACGTCACTGAGACGAAACGCGGCGCAAGCGGCGCCAGGCGTTCCACGGACTTCCACAACGTGGCTTCCATGGTCTCGTCGCCGGGGGGAAAGAATTCAAACGAAACATTGATTGGCATGGGAGTTCTCGCTACGTCCGTGGTGCGGGGCTACGCCACATTCGACGTCGTCGACGAATGAGTGATTGGCGCAGCGATTGCGGCGAGCACGTGCTCGCCGTCGGCTTCAATGGGGCTCAGGCGTTCGCACGAGAGCCCTGCTTCAGTGAGAAGGCGGCGCACCCGCGCGATCGGATGCTCGACTACGCGCTCGCGCGAGCCTTCCAGAGATTCATAGCGCTCGAAGAGCCAGAGCTTTCCGCCGGGATTGAGCGCGCGCTTCGCAGTGTTGAGCAGCACGGGCAGCGCGCCTCCGGTTACTCGGAAGCGATCGAGCACGATCGCGTCGAACGGCCCGCCCGCACGATCGGTGTCGCGCTCACCGAGTGACTCACCGTTCGTAGCCAGCACGACCTGGCAGTTGAACTCTTCACGCTCGGCGAAGGCGCGCGCCGCCTGGGCCGCGCGGCGTGAATGGGCGATGGCTGTGCACTTGCCCGAGATGCGGGCAGTGGCTTCGAGAAGTTCGAGATGGTCGACGCCCACCACGAGCGACGAGCGGGGGCTGGCGTTGACTCCACTCGCTTCCATGAAAGAGCGAAGCGCTCGGCCCAAGCGGGACTCGGTTGCGACCGTGGCGTCGGTGGTGGCGGTTGCCGATGCGGCGGTCAAGCGGCCGCGATCGCGCGTGAGCACGGGGTCGCCGCGATTCAGTTGCGAGAGCAGGCCCTGTACGAAGCCAACTGCCGGTTCGACTTGGGTGACGCGGTAGTGGACCCACTGGCCTTGGCGCAGCCGCTCGATGAGGCGCGCCTCGCAAAGGATTTTGAGATGCCGTGAAACGCGCGGTTCGCTCTGGCTCACGGCCATCGCCAGGTCGGAGACGCTGAGGTCACGGTCGGAGCACAGCGCGAGCAGCCGTAGACGGGTTGCCTCGCCGGCGGCGCGGAGCCAGACGACAAGATCGGCGGCAGGGGTTGTCGAGTCAGGCATGCAGTTAAAGACTTGTAGAAATCCTTAACTACACCTTACCAGCGGCGCTGAGGGGAGCGCAACCGGGTCTGGTTGTGACTGTCACGGGTGCCAACCGGCCAGGTGGGGATTAATCAGCGGGATTTGGGGGACGGGGAGGCAAACCGAGCGTTCGCGATGCGCCTAGGCTGGCTCAGTTGGTACGTCAAGGGGCTGTATTGATTTACCAGCGAGGCAATTCGCCAGCCGGCCGGCTGAGCGCCGGACCCTTACCTAGTGAACGGATGTATTGGAATCCGGCATCCCATCCGGATCAAACAGTTGCTCAACGGCCGTCGCATCGAACCGATAAGGCCGGTGGCAGAACTCGCAGGTCACCTCGACGGCGCCCTGCTCCTTGAGCACGTCACGCACTTCATCTGCGCCGAGAGTGCGCAGGAGGCCGGCCACCCGAGCCGGGCTGCAGCGGCAAGCGAACTGAACCGGCGCACCCTTGAACACACGCAGGTCCTGCTGACCGAACCGCTCGCTGAGCAAACTCAGAAACGAAGCCCCCACGAGCTCGGCGGGCTGCACAGACTCGACTCCCTTCTCCGCGGCCTGCCACGCCACTGCGGAAGGCGAGCCCTGCTCCACCTCCTCCCCACCGTGATCAGGCAGCTTCTGAACCAGCAGCCCGACGGCCCGATGCTCATCCGCAGCCAACCGCACGCGAGTGGGGAGCTGCTCCGACGACGCGAAGTAGCTCTCGAGGCACTCAGAGAGCGAGGCGCCCGAGAGCGGCACCACGCCCTGATACCGCATGTCTCGTTCTGCAGCTTCGATCGTGACGATAACACGGCCTTCTTGCCCGACAAGTTCGCCGAACGTGGCTCCTAAGGCAGGCAGTTTGTCCTCATCGAATCGAGCCACGGCCCGAACGCGAAAATCGTGGCTACATTGGGCGACGAGCAGGCGCACGTTGCCTTTGCCTTCGAGCTGAAGGGTGAGAGTGCCTTCGAACTTCAGCGTTGCGGCCAGCAGCACCGCGGCACTGACAGCCTCGCCCAGCAAGTCCCGCACGGGTTGGGGGTAGTTGGAGTGAGCGCGCAGTTCCTGCCAGGCGCTTTCCATGTCGACCCAGTAACCGCGAACGGGCTGGTCGTCGATGATGAAGCGGCGAACTTCATTGGGGGCGGTGTCGATGGGTGTCATAGGGGGCCAGAATGGGGCCCGTTGAACCCGGACTCAACCCGAAGAGCCTTCAATCGCCGGGCGGCTCAGAGAGCCTTTGCTTTTTTCTTCCAAATCAAAAAGAAAAAATTCCCAGCCGCCCGGCGATTGAGTGCTTCTGGGATGGGTGGCTTCAAGAAGCCCTCAATCGCCGGGCGGCTGCAGACGAAGATCTCTTCTGTGAAACTCAGCC
>JBDTUL010000306.1:0-7626 GCA_040007735.1 Gammaproteobacteria bacterium
AACCGCCCGGCGATTGGGCTTCCTGAGAGCCCTCAATCGCCGGGCGGCTGAGAGAATTTCCTTTTTGGGGCGTCAGAGATCGGCAACGGCATCCGTCGTCGCAAACCCCTCATGAAGGCGTGGACCACCCGAGGAATCAGGCCGTTCCACCGCATAAATCCAGCGAATCCCGGCTTCACGGGCCGCGCGCAGCACCGGCGGGCTGTCATCCACGAACATCGAGCGGGCGGGGTCAAAGGGCTCGACCTCCCGAACCGCACGCCAGAACCTCTGGTCTTCCTTCGGGGCGCCATACGTATGCGAGCTGTGTACGGCGTCGAAATACTTAGTGAACCCCGTGCGCTCGTCCTTGATCTCCACTGCCTTGGGGTGGGCGTTGGTCAACAGGACCACGCGCTTGCCCCGCGCGCGCACCCGGCGCAGGAAGTCCTCGGCGCCCGGCAGCCAGCCGATGCGGTCGCCCTGCGCGCGCTTCATGGCCGGGACGTCCAGGCCCAGCTCCCGGCTCCAGTAGTCGACGCAATACCAGTCGAGCGTGTGCTGGCAGGCGCGGAAACGGGGTTTCAGCAGCTCCCGGGACTCGTCCACCGAGAGCGAACGCGGCGCGCCATACACCTCCGGGATGTGGTGCCACCAGAAATAAGTGTCGAACGCGAGATCGAGGAGCGTGCCATCCAGATCGAGCAGCACCGTATCGATATCGTCCCAGCGGGGTTTCTGTGCGGAGGTCAGGGCCATGGGCGCGTATGATACGGCGCTGTTCCGGGGCGCGCAGGTCGTGGCACACCCTCACCCGGTTCGCTAAGCTACGGGCCCGCCTGACAAAACAGGCGCTTTAAATCAATTTCGCACACCGCGCGGGCGCGGCTTGATTGCGGCCATGGTCGAAACCGAAGACAACGTCGATCGCGAGCTGTTCCGCAACTTCGAGAAGTTGCGCGGCCTGCGCATTGAGCATCGGGATCTCGATGAGGTGATCTCGCGCCTCTCGCTCGATGCCCACGTAGATGAGCTGCAGATGAAGCGCCTGAAAAAACGCAAACTGATGCTGAAGGATCAGATCACGCGCCTCGAAAGCCAGCTCATCCCCGACCTCAACGCCTGACGCACCGCTTGCCGGCTCGAGCTCCCCTCTTTCGCGACGGTCTACATGGATAGCGCCGACAGCGCCCTGAAAAACTTTTTCGTTCGCGTCGCCTCTCCCGAAGTGCTGGCGGAAATCATCGCCATCGTCATCGCGAGCCTGATCGCGGTGGCGGGCACCCAGGCGGTGCGCGCCTGGCACAAGCGTCACGCCAGGGACATCGACACAACGGGCAATTACTGGCCCCGCATCGTCGAGGCGGCCGTGCAGGTGTCGCCCTTCTTCATGGCGTTGGTCGTGCTCTCTGTCGTGCGCGCCACGCTCGGCATCGTGGGCATGCACACCGCAGTCGTGAACATCGCCCTGCAGCTCACCATCGCGCTCATCTTCGTGCGCATGGCCGTCTACATCCTGCGCGTGTCGCTCGGCGGGGAGAGCTGGGTCAAGGGTTGGGAAAATCGGCTCACCTTCCTGATCTGGCTGTTCGTCAGCTTCGAGCTGCTGGGCTGGTTCGACCTCGCAGAGGCCACGCTCGACAAGATCGACCTGATCCCCGGCAAGGCGCAATTCAGCCTATGGGCACTGCTGAAGGGCCTCGTGGTGGTGACGGCGTTCGTCCTCGTCACCAGCCTCATCGCGCGCACCATCGAGCGCCGGATCATGAAGGTCGAGGCGCTGGCGGTGTCCACGCGCATCGGCATCTCGAAGTTCGCGTACTTCTTCCTGGTTGGCGTCGGCATCATGCTGGGCATCAACGCCGCGGGAGTGGACGTCACCACGCTGAATGTCCTCACCGGTGCCATTGGCCTCGCGGTGGGCTTCGGCCTGCAGGCCATCTCCAGCAACTTCGTGAGCGGTTTCGTGCTGCTCATGGACAAGTCCATCAAGCCGGGCGATGTCATCAGCTTCACCGGTCACACCGGTACCAGCACCGAGAATTTCGGCTGGGTGCAGGAACTGCGCGGGCGTTACGTGGTGGTGCGAGACCGCGACGGCGTCGAGACGCTGGTGCCGAACCAGAACTTCATCACGAACTCCGTCATCAACTGGAGCTATTCGGACCAGCGCGTGCGCTTGCGCCTCCCGATCATGGTGAGCTACGACGATGACCCGGAGCGCGCCCTGGAGGCGCTGCTGGATGCCACGAAGGACCACCCGCGCATCCTGCGTGACCCGAGCCCCGTGACGCGGTTGATGAGCTTCGAGGACTACGGCATGCGCCTCGAAGTGCGCTTCTGGATCGCCGACCCGATGAACGGCGTGAACAACGTGCGCTCCGACGTTAACCGCGCCATCTGGAAGCTGTTCAAGGAACGCGGCATCAAGATTCCGGTGGCCCAGCGCGAACTGCGCATCCTGGATGGAAAGGGTCGCGGCACGCCTCGCCTGCTGGCGGACGACGACATCGACGTCCCGCACGGCCGCGGCTCCTGAGTGGCACAGTTGCCGGTCTCAAGCCCATGCCATTCGAAGTCACCCCAAACGTAGTCATTCCGGACAGCGATGTATCGCTGGCCTTCGTGCGCGCGTCCGGCCCGGGCGGGCAGAACGTAAACAAGGTGGCATCGGCGGTTCAGCTTCGCTTCGATCTGATCTCGACATCAGCCATCGACGAACGCGTGAAGCTCAGATTGCGGGCGCTGGCGGGCCGGCGAGTGACCGATGATGGGGCGCTGCTCATCATTGCGAGAAACCATCGCACGCAGGAACAGAACCGCCGCGAGGCGTTCGAGCGGCTGGCGGAGCTCATTCGCCAGGCCCTGGTAGTGCCGAAAGTGCGCAAGGCGACCAAGCCGACCAAGGCCTCGAAAGAACGGCGGCTGAATACCAAGGTGCGCGCGAGAACCACGAAGTCTTTGCGCTCGAAGGTGCGTTGGGATGATTAGGCGGGCGCTTCGATGAAAGACCTCACAAAGGGATCTATCAGCCGGCACATCATGGAGATGGCGGCCGTCATGGTCATCGGCATGATTGGGCAGACGCTGTACTACCTCGTCGACCTGTACTTCGTGTCCGGTCTTGGCCCGCAGGCCATCGCCGGTGTCGGCGCGGCGGGCAACCTCGCCTTCGTGGTGATGGCGCTCACGCAGATTCTCAACGTCGGCACTGTGGCGCTCATCTCGCACGCGGCCGGGCGCAAGGATCAGGCGGACGCCAACCTGGTGTTCAATCAATCCCTCGCACTATCGGCGGTCATCGGCGTGTTCGTGCTGGTTGCGGGCTATCTGCTAACCGGGCCGTACATGCGCGAGGTGGGTGCGGATGAAGGCATGCAGAAGGCCGGCATCACGTATCTCTACTGGTTCCTGCCGGGCCTCGCATTGCAGTTCGCCATGGTGTCGATGGGCGCGGCACTGCGCGGCACCGGTATCGTGCGGCCGACGATGACGGTGCAGTTGCTCACCGTGCTGCTCAACGTGATCCTGGCACCCGTACTGATCGCCGGTTGGGGCACCGGTCGTCCGCTTGGCGTGGCCGGCGCGGGCCTGGCCAGCACCATCGCCATCGTTGCCGGCGTGGTCATGCTCACCAGCTACTTCACAAAGCTCGAGAAATACGTTTCGTTTCACAGCGAGCAGTGGCAGCCGAAGCTTGCTTACTGGAAGCGCATTCTCAGTATCGGCCTGCCGGCGGGTGGCGAATTCTTCGTGATGTTCCTGATGATGGGCATCTCGTACTGGGTCATCCGCGACTTCGGCTCCGAGGCGCAGGCGGGCTACGGAATCGGCTCACGCGTGATGCAGGCGATTTTCCTGCCCGCCATGGCCGTCGCGTTCTCCGCAGCCCCGGTCGCCGGGCAGAATTTCGGAGCGCGTCACGCGGATCGCGTGCGGGAAACGTTTCGCTCCGCCGCGCTCCTGGAAACCGGCGCCATGGCCGTCATCACTCTGCTCTGCCAGATCGCGCCGGGCGCGCTCATCGCCGCGTTCACCAGCGACCCGAAGGTCATCGAAGTGGGCACGAGCTTCCTGCGCATCATTTCCTGGAACTTCGTCGGCACCGGCATCATCTTCACCTGCTCCGGCCTGTTCCAGGCGATGGGCAACACGTGGCCGGCGCTGCTCAGCGGCGTCCTGCGGCTGCTCATGTTCGGCATCTCCGCCATCTGGATCTCCCGGTTGCCCGGGTTTCACCTGGAGCAGTTGTGGGAAGTGTCGGTGTTCACTGTGCTGCTGCAAGCGGTGATCAGTTATGCGCTGCTGAAGAGAGAGATGGGGAGGAAGCTGGCGTTTGCGCCGGTGGCTTCAGCGCCTCAAGCGGCCAGGTAGTCGAAACGCTCAGGCGCAAGAGGGCGCCACCTGCATCCATCCGTATTATGGAATGCGTAGAGCATTCTTTGCGCGAAGGTGAGCGGCGCGCCGCTGATCAGGTGCCGAGCGCCGGTATACGCTCAGTTGCGAGGGCTGCTGCCCCTTGCTCTTCAGGATTTCGACGATGGGACCCAAGATCGGTGCGTCCACCGCTACCCCGGAACGTTCGACTCGCACGCTAGGCCACTACATCGGCGGGCGCCTCATGGCGGGAGCCTCGACGAATTCCGGGCCGATATTCGCCCCGGCAACGGGGGCTATTGCCGCGCGTGTCGCCTATGCGTCTGCGGACGATACGCGCATGGCGATACATGCCGCGCGTGGTGCGTTTCCCGCGTGGGCAGAGACAGCGCCGCTTCAGCGCGCTCGAGTGATGTTCCGGTTCAAAGCATTGCTCGAAAAACATGCGGATGAGCTTGCGCGCCTCATTACCAACGAGCATGGCAAGGTGCTCTCGGATGCGCTCGGTGAAGTCACTCGTGGCATGGAGGTTGTGGAGTTCGCTTGTGGCATTCCGCATCTGTTGAAGGGGGAGTTTTCGGAAGCGGTAGGCACAGGCATCGATTCTTGGTCGTTGCGGCAGCCGGTGGGTGTGTGCGCGGGCATTACGCCGTTCAATTTTCCCGCCATGGTGCCGCTGTGGATGTTTCCGATCGCGCTCGCGTGCGGAAACACGTTTGTTTTGAAGCCTTCCGAGCGGGACCCGAGCTGCCCACTGCGGCTCGCTGAGTTGCTGACGGAAGCGGGGCTGCCGGATGGCGTGTTCAACGTGTTGAATGGCGACCGTGTCGCCGTGGATACGCTGCTCAGGGATCCAGACGTGGCATCCGTGAGTTTCGTCGGTTCCACTCCTGTGGCTCAGCATGTGTATACGACGGCGTCTGCGCACGGCAAGCGTGTACAGGCGCTGGGCGGAGCGAAGAATCACATGGTGGTGATGCCAGACGCAGACTCCAAGCAGGCCGCGCAAGCGCTGATGGGTGCGGCGTATGGATCTGCGGGGGAGCGGTGCATGGCCATCTCCGTTGCGGTGGCAGTGGGTGATGCGGGTGATCGCCTCGTGCACGAGCTCAGGGCGCTCATCAGCAAGCTCGAAGTGGGCGATGGCACGCGACCGGGTGTTGAGATGGGGCCGCTCATCACGCGCGAGCACTTGGAGCGTGTACAGGGCTACGTAGACCTCGGCGTGCGCGAAGGCGCGCACCTTGTGTCGGACGGCCGTGAGGCCGCCATCTCCGGGCACCCTGAGGGTTTCTATCTCGGCGCGTCGCTGTTCGATCACGTGCGGCCGGGCATGCGCATCTACAAGGAAGAAATCTTCGGCCCCGTGCTGGTGGTGGTGCGCGTGCCGGACTTCGAGCACGCCCTGCAACTGGTGAACGACCACGAATACGGCAATGGCGCCGCCATCTTCACTCGCGACGGCGGTGTCGCCCGCCGCTTCTGCCACGCCGTGCAGGCAGGCATGGTGGGCGTGAACGTGCCCATTCCGGTGCCCATGGCCTTCCACAGCTTCGGCGGCTGGAAGCGCTCGCTGTTCGGCGCACTCCACATGCATGGCCCCGATGGCGTGCGCTTCTACACGCGCCTCAAAACCATCACCGCCCGCTGGCCGAACGGCACCGCCACCGGCCCCGACTTCGTCATGCCAACGATGAAGTAGATGCCTCTTCGAGCTGCGCCCCGGGCAGCGACAGCGACGCTTTGATCAGCTTTTTGAGCTTGGACAAACCCAGAAAGGGCAGCGTAGCGGGCCCCAGGTAGATAGCCCAGGCACCGTTATTTACGGCAACTGCCCGAGCCGCGATTCGCAGGCTTCGGTCGCGAATGCTCAGCACATTGGGGATTTCGCAATCATCGAGAATTCTGGCGCGGACCTCCAGCTGCTCTTCGAGGCACGGGTTGCGCCGGATTCCATTTTCGACGGCGATGAGCGTGGCGACGCTGAAGCGGTCAAGAATCCTGATGAGGCCGTTCAGAGATTCCTGAAGAAAGTCGAAGTGCGTGTCGTCCAGGCAATCTGCGCGCTCGATCTTCAGCCTCCGCAGCTCATCCCGCAAGGCGAATAGCTCGAATCTCAGCTTCAGCCGGAATGACGGCGCCAGAACAGACTCATAGAGAAAATGAAAATACGCCGCAGAAATCAAACCGACAATCAGGTAACTCATGGGCGCTCTCCGCTTGATTTCAATTTCTTTCCGAGCAATTTACTCTGAAGCTCATTGCGTAACTGGCCGAGTCGATGCATTTCCTGGTTGACGAGGCGCTGACGGTAGCGGGAATGCCAGAACCAACCGGCGGCAACCCCCAGTGCAAGCACGTATCCCAGGGCTTTGCCACTTTCAATTGAATCCAGCCACCGGAACGCAAGTTTGCTCACATCCTGTGACCGCATCTTCAGGATCACAATGACTACGACGAAGCCTACGATCGCAAAAAGGAACTGCCCACGGTCGATCGACGCTACAAAAAACGTCACACAACATTTGAGCGAACCCAAACTTCCGTTGTCGGCCTCGCCTTGCTCGCTTGATGTCAGACTTCAAAGAAACCACCTCGAGATTTGCGGCCTCCGGGCTGCAGAGGCGGCGCGTACTACGAGGGCGGGACGAGAAAATCGTAGTCGCACGAGAACTCGTTGGCAACCGGCAAATCTGGAAATCTTTTCTCGGCACTACTTGTCGCGACGCGCCAGCATTTTCGTACGAAATTTGTGGATGAAGCTGGGTGTGTGATTTGCTGGTAAAAGGAAGTCAATGAACGGAGGTACACAGTGCGCGGATTTACAGTTGGATTGCTTAGTGTGGTTGCGATAGCCGTTTCGGGGTGCAGCCTGATGGCGCCGAACTCAACGTCAACGCCAAAGGTGGAACTTACGGGCGCGGCATGGATTGCCGAGGATGTGGATGGCGCAGGCGTAATAGACGACGCGCAATCGACACTCGAATTCGGTACGGATGGGAAGGTGTCGGGCCGCGGCGGTTGCAATCGTTATGGCGGCTCAGTGTCGCTGAGTGGCGCGTCGATGATCGTTGGCGAGTTGTTCTCGACGAAGATGGCTTGCGTGCCCGCGCTGATGGACCAGGAAACGAAGTTTCTCGCGGCGCTTCAGGCCACGCGCTCGTATCGGATGGACGACACGAAGCTGGTGCTCGTGGACGCCACCGGCAAGGCGCGGCTTCGTTTCTCGCGCTAGTCGACTAGACGGAAGCCGGCGGCTTCGGCCTCACC
>JBDTUL010000307.1:0-7625 GCA_040007735.1 Gammaproteobacteria bacterium
GCCGACGTCCGAAAAAAGCGCCGCAGGCGACTTTTTTCCAATAGGCCTAGGCCGGTTTTTGCCAGCGCAGTCTGGCGCGGTGGCGGGTGGTGTCGGTGGCGAGGATGGAGGTGTCTAGCCAGCGGTCGGCGGCGGCGATGAGCTGGTCGCTGGCGTAGATGAGCGGGAGGTCTTCGCGCTCTTGTAGCGGGACACGGGCTTCCTGGAAAAGCGCTTTCAACGTGCGCGTCGGGCGACCGCGGCTCGGGCGCAGCCGCTCGCCGCCGGCGCGGGGCCGGATGGTGAGCGTTTCCGGCAGCGTGTTGAGGTCGATGGGGCCGTGGCGGTCTGGCTTGAGGGACAGCGTGCCGCGGGTGCCGCTCAGTTCGATCTGTGGGTGTGCGCGCCAATTCCACGAAGTGCCTTCGAGCGGCGCAGGGGTTGCACCCGAAATCTCGCCGCCTGACTTCACGCCCTCCGCCTTCGATCCCCGCCGCGCCGGCTTCGCGTTCGGCACGGCCGCTCCCAGCCGCCCGCGGACTGAGGGCTCCGATCTTTTTTGCAACGTCAGCAAATCCGCATGCCGTTGCACGGCGCTGCCGTTCCATTCCACTTTGGGGTTCGCGTCGGGGCGCGCATCGAGCAGCGGCCCGATGATCTCCTCGAGACGCCGGGTGTCCGGCAGCGTAACGCTTGCGCGTGCAATCCAGAATCTCACCGCGTTCCGCCGCCGGTCCGGGGACAGCAAATGCAGCCGCGGCACGGAGAGCGACGCGCCACTGGCGGCCCGCTCGAAGTCGGCGAGGGCCAGTGCATCGAGCAAGCGCTTGGCTTCGGCAGCGTGCCGAGCCGTGCGCGCAACCGACGCAGCAGCGCTGGGCCACCGTTCGCGGATCAGCGGGAGCACGCGACGGCGCAGATAGTTTCGGTCGAGGCTCTCGTCGGCGTTCGTGTCGTCGTCGACCCAGGTGAGGCCTTGGGAATTCGCCCAAGCCTCGAGTTCAGCCCGCGAGCGGGTCAGCAGCGGGCGAACGAGCGCGTTAGTCGATTGGCTGCGTGCCGGGTCGGCGGCGCCGCCGCGCCTGCGGCCGCGAGCCTCAACCTCGACGCGGCAACCGAAAGGGGAAACTTCAGGCATCGCCGCCAGACCGGGAATCCCAGCCCCACGCATCAACTGGAGAAAAACCGTTTCGAGCTGATCGTCTTCGTGATGCGCGGTGAGCAACGCCTCGCCGGGCTCGAGCGCATTTGCCAGCGCATCGTAACGCGCATCGCGAGCCGCCGCTTCGAGCGATGCACCCCGCGGGCGAGCCACTTTCACGCGCACCACGGTCAGTGGCACACCTAGCAGCGCCGCGATTTTGGCGCAGTGTGCACTCCATCTATCTGCGTTCGGATGCAGCCCGTGATGCACATGCACAGCACGGAGGCTGCCGAATTGCGGCCCGGAATTTCGCCCGCGCTTCGTAGCCAGCACGCGCCCGGCCGAGGAGCCCACCTTGACCATGACTTCCTTGGGCGGCCGCTTCCCTGGCGAGCGCTTCAGCTTGTGTGTCTCTGGCGCCGCCAACGCCGCGAGCAACGACACCGAGTCGAGCCCGCCGCTCAGCGCCACGCATAGAGCAACGTCAGGATAGCCCGGCAGCAACGTAGCCAGACGTTGCTCCAACCACTCCGGACTGAACGCTCCATGCTTCAAGGGAATTGCTCACCGCCGAGATAGCTCATCGGCGTGCCAACGATGTATGCCAGCCGCGCCACCTGCGCGGCCACGCATCTACTCCGCGGTTTCGGAGAAGATTCCGAACGAGGCGATCTTCGCTTGGCGTTGCGCCCGCAGCTCGTCGGGCGGAATCTTTTCGAGCACTGACAAGTGGCGCACGATCGCCGACTTCAACCGTTCGGAAATCATGGCGTGGTCGCGGTGCGCGCCGCCCAGCGGTTCCTCGATGACTTCATCCACGAGCCCGAGCTGCGACAGGCGCTGTGCCGTGAGGCCCATCGCATCCGCAGCGGCTTCTTTCTTGTCCGAGCTCTTCCAGAGAATGGAAGCGCAGCCTTCCGGCGAAATGACCGAGTACACACTGTACTGAAGCATCAACAGCCGATCGCACACGCCAATGGCGATGGCGCCGCCCGACCCGCCCTCGCCTGTGACCACGCTGATGATGGGAACGCGCAGCAACGACATCTCGAACAGATTGCGAGCAATGGCTTCACTCTGGCCGCGCTCTTCCGCGCCCACGCCCGGATACGCTCCCTGCGTATCGATAAACGTAACCAGCGGCAGCCCGAAGCGCTCCGCCGTTCGCATGAGGCGCAGCGCCTTGCGATAGCCCTCAGGTTTCGGCATGCCGTAGTTGCGACGAACGCGCTCTTTGGTATCCCGGCCCTTCTGGTGGCCGATGAGGATGATCGGCCGGTCGCCGATGCGCGCAAGCCCGCCCACGATGGCGAGGTCGTCGGAGAACATGCGATCGCCGTGCAGTTCCTGCCACTCGCTGCAGATGCTGTTCGCGTAGTCGAGCGTGTAAGGCCGCTGCGGATGGCGCGCGAGCTGGGTGATTTGCCAGGGCGACAGGCTTGCGAAGATGCTGGTGGTGAGCTGCCGGCTCTTCGCCTGCAGACGCCCGATCTCGTCCTGGATGTTGACTTCCGAGTCGGAGCTGACGTGCTTCAGCTCTTCGATCTTCGCTTCGAGCTCAGCGATCGGTTGTTCGAAATCTAGAAAGGCGACGGCCATGTGTGGAATCTACTGCCTCGGCAATCTCTGCCGTCACTGGGGCTGCGGGAGGTTAAGGGCGCGGCGCGGTCTTGCGCAAGGTCAACGCCCGGACTGGCTTCCCATCGGCGCGAACTGGCCCTGGGGCGCTCCGTAGACCACCTTGACACCCGCATCCCCGACGAAAGACTCGAGCTGCTCGATCAACTCCCGAGTGGGCTTGACGTTCCAGTCCGCCCCCAGGGTGAGCGCCCCGGCCGCGCCCTTCCCGCGGTACTCCACGGTGATGGCGCACGGGCCCCCGCGCCAGGGCTTGAGGATTTCGGCCAGACGGGTGCTGCAATGACCGGCTTCCGCGCCCGCCGGCCAACGGAGCACCAGCCTGCGAGCGTGCTCCTCGCGGGCCTTTTCCAGCGCCTTGATCTTCTTGGCGGAGACGCGCCAGCCGTCGTTGAACTCATCGAACCGCAGCATGCCCTCGATGATCACCAGCGCATTCTTGGAGATGAGATCGCGGAACTGCTGGAACACATCGTCGAACAGCGTCACTTCCAGCCAGCCGGTGCCGTCGTCGAGCGTGAGGATGGTTCGCGGACCGCGCTTCTTCACCTCGTTGATCTCGCCCGCCACGGAGACCGGCTTTCCGCCGCCAAAACCGCGGTAGCCGCCTTCGCCACCCCCGCCGCTCGGGCGCGGCTCGCCGGCGATATCGCCAAGGCGATGCGACACGAAGCGGGAAATGCCGGACTCGAAGGCATCCATCGGATGGCCTGTTAGATACAGGCCGAGCGTCTCGCGTTCGCCGTCGCGACGTACGCGCTCGCTCCACTCGATGAGCACAGGCTGGTTCTGCAAGGGCGCCGGCTCTTCCGCGCGATCGCCCGAGGCGAGGCCGAACATGTCGTTCTGGCCGGCATCGAGCGCTTTCGAATTCTGGTCGCCGAGCTGCATGGCGGCGGGAAGACGCTGCATCAGCGTGGCGCGATTGACCTTGAGACAGTCGAGACTGCCCGAGCGAATGAGCGCTTCGAGCACGCGCCGATTGAGCTTTTGCAGGTCCAGGCGCCGGCAGAGACTTTCGAGACTTGCGAACGGGCCATGCGCTTCGCGCTCCGCGATGAGCGACTCCACCACGCCCTGCCCCACGCCGCGCACGGCCCCGAGCCCGTAGCGGATGGTCTTGTCGTCATCCGAGGTGAATTCGTAACTCGAGATGTTCACGTCCGGCGGCTTCACTTCGAGCGCGAGCTGGTCGCGGCAGTCGCGAATGAGCGTGACCACCTTGTCCGTGTGGTCCATATCCGCAGACAGCACGGCCGCCATGAACGCGGCCGCGTAGTGCGCTTTCAGATACGCCGTCTGATACGAGAGCAGCGCGTATGCGGCCGAGTGCGACTTGTTGAAGCCGTAGCCGGCGAACTTCTCCATCAGGTCGAAGATGTATTCGGCCTGCCTCTGGTCCACGCCGCGCGCGACGGAACCGTCGACGAAGATGGACCGCTGCTGCGCCATCTCCTCGGCCTTCTTCTTGCCCATCGCGCGGCGGAGCAGATCGGCGCCGCCGAGCGTGTAGCCGGCGAGCACCTGCGCAATCTGCATCACCTGTTCCTGGTACAGGATGACGCCGTAAGTGGGCTCGAGCACCGGCTTCAGATCCGGGTGCAGGTAATCGATCTTGACGGTGCCGCCGCCGTTCTTGCGGTCGATGAAGTCATCGACCATGCCCGACTGGAGCGGGCCGGGGCGGAACAGGGCGACCAGCGCCACGATGTGCTCGAATTCTTCCGGAATCAGGCGGCGGACCAGGTCCTTCATGCCGCGGGATTCGAGCTGGAAGACGGCCGTGGTCTTGCACGCCTTCAGCAGGTTGTAGCTCGCCGCGTCGTCCATCGGCAGCTTGGTGACATCGAGCGGCGGCTGGCCGCCCTTTGCGCGAATCTTGTCGATGGACTTCACGGCCCAATCGATGATCGTGAGCGTACGCAGGCCGAGGAAGTCGAACTTCACGAGGCCCGCAGCTTCGACGTCGTCCTTGTCGAACTGCGTGACGACGCTGTTCGAGCCTTCTTCGCAGTAGAGCGGCGCGAAATCCGTGAGCACGGAGGGCGCGATCACGACGCCGCCCGCGTGCGTGCCGGCGTTGCGCGTGAGGCCTTCGAGCGAGCGGGCCATGTCGATGAGATTCTTGATCTCATCCTCAGTGTCGTACAGGCGCTTGAGCTCGGGCTCCTTGGTCAGGGCATCGTCGAGCGTGATGCCCAACTCGAACGGCACGAGCTTCGCGATGCGGTCGACGAAACCGTAGCTCATGCCGAGCACGCGGCCCACGTCGCGCACCACCGCCTTCGCGGCCATGGTGCCGTAGGTGATGATCTGGGAGACGCGCTCGCGCCCGTACTTGTCGGCCACGTATTCGATGACGCGGTCGCGGCCTTCCATGCAGAAGTCCACGTCGAAGTCCGGCATCGAGACGCGCTCGGGATTCAGGAAGCGCTCGAAGAGCAGTTCGTGCTCGAGCGGGTCGAGATCGGTAATACCCAGAACGTACGCCACCAGCGAGCCGGCGCCGGAGCCGCGGCCGGGGCCGACCGGCACACCGTTTTCGCGCGCCCAGCGGATGAAGTCCGCCACGATGAGGAAGTAACCGGAGAACCCCATCTGGCAGATGACGCCGAGCTCGATGCTCAGTCGCTGCTGGTAGAGCTCGGGCTTTTCTATGGTGCGGCCCGCGAGTCGCTGAGCCAGACCTCGCTCGGCCTCACTGGTGAGGTAGCTCGCCGGCGTGTGCCCTTCAGGCACCGGGTATTCGGGAAGGCGGCTCTCACCCAGCTTGAGTACCAGACTGCAGCGGCGCGCGATTTCAACTGAGTTGCTCAGTGCCTCAGGAATATCCGCAAACAGAACAGCCATTTCCTGCGGCGAGCGCAGGTGCTGCTGCTGCATGTATCGGCGTACGCGGCTGGGGTCGGTGAGCTGCGCGCCGTCATAGATACAAACGCGCGCTTCGTGAGATTCGAAATCATCAGGCTTCAGGAAGCGGACATCGTTAGTCGCGACCACCGGCACGCCGCGCTTCGACGCGAGCGACACTGCGGAGGCTATGTAGGGTTCTTCGCCGGCGCGGCCGAGACGCTGCAGCTCTATGTAGAACCGGTCGCCAAACAACTCGAGCCAACGGTCCAGCGCCTGATTGGCTTCCGGCTCACGGCCGTTGCCGAGCGCGCGGCCGATATCGCCTTCCATGCCGCCCGAGAGCGCGATGAGGCCACTGAGATTCTCGACGGTGAGCCAGCGGCGGTCGATCATCGGCGGGCCTTTCTGCTGGCCCTCGAGATAGGCACGGCTGACGAGACGCGTGATGTTGCCGTAGCCAGTTTGCGATTGGCATAGCAGGGAGATGCGCGTGGGCTGCACGCGGTCGCCCGTTTCGCGCACCAGCAAGTCCACGCCCACCAGCGGTTTCACGCCCGCGCCGAGCGCCGCGCGATAGAACTTCACCATCGCGAACAGATTGTTCTGGTCGGTGACGGCGACGGCCGGCATGCCTTTCGCCGACACCGCGGCCACGAGTTCGTCCACGCGCACGACGCTGTCAACGAGTGAATACTCGGTGTGGACTCTGAGGTGGACGAAGGAGGCGGACACGTCAGGCCACCACGGCGATGAACGCGGACATGGACATGCCCGTGCACGTGGACACGGACCGGGACACGAGTTTTACGATGGGAGCGCGCATGCGAGCTTCACGCAAACACGCCGAGCTGGTGCTCGAACTCGATTTCGTCGAGCAAGTCCGCCACCGGCTGGAAGGAGCGGCGATGCAATGGGCACGGCCTGCGGATGGCCAGCGCCTCGAGATGCTCGGGAGTGCCGTAGCCTTTGTGGCTGGTGAAGTTGAAGCCGGGGTAATGCGTATCCATGCGTTTCATCAGCGCGTCGCGGGTGGTTTTCGCGAGGATCGATGCGGCGCTGATGGACGAACGCGTGGCGTCACCGCCGATGATGGCTTTGACTGTGCAGCCGAGCTTCAGATCGTCGATGCGCGGGAGCTGGTTGCCGTCGACTTCGATGTGCGTGGGGCACACAGGCAGGCGCAACAGCGCTCGGCGCATCGCCAGGAACGTGGCCTGGAGAATATTGAGGCAATCGATTTCGTCGCGATCGGCCCAGCCCACCGCGTATGCGAGCGCACGCTCGCGAATCTTGGGGGCAAGGATGTCGCGCTCTTCGGCTGTCAACACCTTCGAGTCCGCCAGCCCCCGAATCGGCCTTCGCGGATCCAGAATAACCGCCGCCGCCACAACCGGCCCGGCCAGCGGCCCCCGCCCCGCTTCGTCGACGCCAGCCACGCGGCGAATTCGTAAGGCGACGGTGGTCATCGCGGCGGCGCCTCGCCTCGCGCAGAGGCTGCCGCGCTGCCGATGCTTGATGTCTTTGAATTCTGCGCGGCGCTATAGCCGGCGTATTCGAGTATCGCGTCCGCCGCGCGCTCTGCGCCGCCGCGGCGGAGCGCTTCATGCACGGTACGAAATTCGGCTTGGAGCTGAGTGACTTGCGACGGGTCTTCGAGTTGCTTCAACAAAGCTTCGCCCAGCGCCGCGCCCGACACCTGCTCCTGAAAGAACTCAGGCACGCGCCGCCGACCGAGCAACAGATTGGGTTGCGAAAAGTAAGGCACCTTGACCAGACCGAGCCGCTTGAGGAGAAACGCCGTAACCGCACCGAGCCTATAGGCTACGGCCATTGGGCGCTTCGACAAAAGGGTCTCGAGTGTCGCTGTGCCGGAAGCGACGATGACACCGTCGGCCGCGGCCAGCGCTTTTTGCGCTTGACCATCGAGGACGGTGATGGCAAGTGGCGGGCCGGGGGGGATGGCCGCGCCATTTTCGTTGCGGCGCGCCGGCCTCTTTGAGGAGCCCTCGCC
>JBDTUL010000308.1:0-7569 GCA_040007735.1 Gammaproteobacteria bacterium
ACCGTGGATCGTGGCGCTCTTCGCCGCGCTGTTCGTCGCGTTGGCCTTCGCCATGTTCGGCTCCTACACGCTGCAGTTGCCCAGCGCGCTGCAGACGAAGTTGACCGACACGAGCAACAAGCAGAAGTCCGGCACATATATCGGCACGTTCGTCATGGGAGCGCTGTCGGCGCTGGTGGTCACCGCGTGTGTCGCTCCCGCGCTCATTGCGGCCCTGTCGGTCATCAGCCAGACAGGGCGGGTCGCACGAGGTGCGGCGGCGCTGTACGCCACCGGCCTGGGGATGGGCGTACCGCTGCTTCTGGTCGGAGCGTCCGCAGGGTCGCTGCTGCCGAAAGTCGGCCCGTGGATGGACACCGTGAAGTCGCTGTTCGGCGTGCTGTTTCTTGGCGTCGCGGTCTACCTGCTCGGCCCCCTCCTTCCGCCTGCCGTCATCATGCTTCTGTGGTCAGCGCTGGCAGTGATTTCTGGCTACTGGATCTTCGCGCTCAAGGCGCGTGACGGCGGCCCGGCACCCTCACCGTTGCGGGCGGCAGGCCTTCTGGCGGTCGTTTACGGAATCATCCTGCTCATCGGCGTAGCCGCTGGCAGCAACGATCCGCTGCAGCCTCTCAGCACTCTGCGCGCCGGCGTAGCCAGCGCGGCCCGTGCCAACGAGCCGGCTCTGGCCTTCGACACCATTAAATCGGTGGATGAACTGAAGCAGCGGGTGGCCGCGGCCAGTGCGGCAGGCAGACCCGTCATGCTCGATTTCTACGCGGACTGGTGCGTCTCCTGCAAAGAGATGGAGAAGTACACGTTCACGGATCAGGGCGTGCAGGCCGCACTGAACAACGCAGTGCTCCTGCGTGCGGACGTGACGAAGAACGATGCGCAGGACCAGGCCCTTCTGCAGCACTTCGGCATCTTCGGGCCCCCGACCATTGCCTTCTACGATCCGGCCGGCAACGAGCAGCAGAATTTCCGCGTGGTCGGCTACATGAAGGCGCCCGAGTTCGCGGCGGTTTTGCGCCAGGCGCTGACCGGCACCAAGACGATATGAATCAGCGTCTCCTCCTCGGCATTTGCGTTGTGGCGGTTGCCGCGGTGGGCGGCTTCGCCGCACAGCGCATGCTGGCGGATCGCCCGACGGTTACCCCGCTGAATGCGCCGGCCGTGGTTGCAGATGCGAACAGCGCACCGACTGTTACGCCAGACAACAGTGCCGAGGCCCCCCCGAGCCACGTCATTCCGGAGACGGTGCCCGCGATCACGCTCACCGATCGCCACGGCGCGACACGCACCCTCACCGACTGGAAAGGCCGCCCCGTCATCATCAATTTCTGGGCGACCTGGTGCGGGCCCTGCCGGGACGAGATTCCGCTGCTGAAAGCCCTGCGTAACGAGCGCGCCAGCGACCGGCTGGAGATCGTCGGCGTCGCCATAGACGAGCGCGACGCCGTGCTGAAATACGCTAGCGATATCGGCATGGACTACCCCATTCTCATCGGCGAGAAAGAGGGGTACGCGGCGGCTGAGGCGTTCGGGGTTTCGCTGGTGCTGCCGTTCTCGGTGTTCGCGGACCGGAAGGGGCGCATCGTCACGCTGAAGGTGGGGGAGCTGCATGCCGACGAGGCTGCATTTATCCTCGACCGGGTGCGGGACATCGATTCGAATCGCATCGACCTGCCTGCCGCGCGGCGGCAGATCACGGATAAGATGCGCGACCTCGCCGTCGAGCGCGGCAAGAAGGCCAGCCAGAGCGGCTGAGTCGACCCCGGATACGGCCGAACGTCGCCAATCCGGTAAGAAACTATCCCAATCCCCGCGAATTGGGGTACATTCGCGCCGTTTTACATACTGATCCCGGCACATGGCGCGCCTGCTCCTTCTCAACGGTCCCAACCTCAATCTGCTCGGCACCCGGGAACCAGCCCTCTATGGCGCGGATACCCTGGCGTCCATCGAGCAGCGCCTGGGCACGCTCGCGAAAGAGGCGGGCCACGAGCTGACGGCGTTCCAGAGCAATGCCGAGCATGAGCTCATCGAGCGCATCCACCAGGCGGGGCGGGATCGTGTGGCCTTCATCGTTTTCAATCCGGGTGCGTTCACGCACACGAGCGTGGCGCTGCGAGATGCCCTGCTGGGCGTGCAGGTGCCGTTCGTCGAGGTGCATCTGTCGAACACCCAGGCGCGCGAGCCGTTTCGCCACCATTCCTATTTCACGGACATCGCCGTCGGCTGCGTGCTGGGCTTCGGCGCCTTCGGCTACGAGCTAGCCGTGCGGGCTGTGCTCGAGCGCCTGTCGCGCCCGTCCTGATACACCGTTTGCAACGCTGACCTTTCAAGGGGAGCTCTCCTCGCATGGACATTCGAAAAATCAAGAAACTGATCGAACTGCTCGAGGAGTCCGGCATAGCGGAAATCGAGATCAAGGAAGGCGAGGAGGCGGTGCGCATCAGCCGCATGCCCACGGGCCCCGCCGCTCACCACATGCCCACGTATGCCATGCCGATGGCGCCGCAACTCATGGCGCCTTCGCAGGCCGCCGCAGCAGCCGCCGTGCCGGAAGCGCCCGCCGCCCGGCCGCGCCCGAACGAGCACGTGGTCACCGCGCCTATGGTCGGCACCTATTACTCCGCGCCGTCACCGGGCGCCAAGTCGTTCGTCGGCATCGGCGATGAAGTAAAGGTCGGCCAGACCCTCTGCATCATCGAGGCGATGAAGATGATGAACCAGATCGAATCGGACAAGGGCGGCAGGGTCACCTCGATCATGGCCCAGAACGGCGACCCGGTGGAATTCGGCCAGCCCCTGTTCGTCATCGAATAAGCGCCCATGCTCGAGAAGATCGTTATCGCCAATCGCGGCGAGATCGCGCTGCGAATTCTGCGCGCCTGCCGCGAACTGGGCATCCGCACCGTTGCCGTCCACTCGACCGCCGACTACAGCCTGAAACATGTGCTGCTGGCGGACGAATCGGTCTGCATCGGCCCCCCGCCCTCTGCGGGCAGCTACCTCAACATGCCCGCCATCATCAGCGCGGCGGAAGTCACCGATTCGGTCGGCATCCACCCGGGTTACGGCTTTCTCTCTGAGAACGCCGACTTCGCGGAACGCGTGGAAAAGAGTGGTTTCGTATTCGTCGGCCCCAAGGCCGAGACCATTCGCATGATGGGCGACAAGGTGTCGGCCATCCGCGTGATGAAGACGTACGGCGTGCCGTGCGTGCCAGGGTCTGATGGCCCTCTTGGCCCCGAGCCGGACGAAAACCTGCGCATCGCGCGCGACATCGGCTACCCGGTCATCATCAAAGCGTCGGGCGGCGGCGGTGGCCGCGGCATGCGCACGGTGCATGCGGAAGCGGCGCTCCTGAATGCCATCAGCATCACGCAGGCAGAAGCCCGCGCGGCGTTCGGCAACGACCAGGTCTACATGGAGAAATTCCTGGAGAAGCCGCGGCACATCGAATTCCAGGTGCTCGCGGACAATCACGGCAACGTCATCCACCTCGGCGAGCGCGACTGCTCTATGCAGCGCCGCCACCAGAAGGTGGTTGAAGAAGCGCCGGCGCCAGGCATTACCGCACGCCAGCGCCGCCTCATGGGCGACCGGTGCGTCGACGCCTGCCGCTCCGCGGGTTACCGCAGTGCCGGCACACTCGAGTTCCTGTACCAGGACAACGAGTTCTACTTCATCGAGATGAACACGCGCATCCAGGTGGAGCACCCGGTTACCGAGCTCATCACCGGCATTGATCTCGTGAAGGCGCAGCTGCTCATCGCTGCCGGGGAACGCCTGCCTTATGTGCAGAGCGACATCCAGATTCGCGGGCACGCCATCGAGTGCCGCATCAATGCGGAAGACGCGAAGACGTTTATGCCTTCGCCCGGCCCGATTCGCCTGTGGCATGCGCCGGGCGGCCCGGGTGTGCGCGTGGATAGCCACATTTACTCGGGCTACAACGTGCCGCCGCACTACGACTCCCTCATCGGCAAGATCATCACGCACGGGGACTCGCGGGACGCCGCCATCGCCCGCATGCGGAATGCGCTGGCGGAGATGGTCATCGAGGGCATCAAGACCAACATTGCCCTGCACCAGGAAATCTTCAATCACGCCGCGTTCCAGAAGGGCGGAACGGATATTCATTATCTGGAACGCCGGCTGGGGCTGAGATAGCCGGCAGGCACTGGAATTGCCAGCATGCACTCCTCACGGCGCGCCGCGCGCCGCTATCTGCCCGGGGTCGCTTCGATCCCCGTAAGTCCCGGCCGCAGGCCGTGAGTAGTTTCCTAGAGTTGAGCTTCGAGCTGGGCGCGCTCGATGCGGATGTCGCCGAGGCGGCGTGCTTCGGGTGCGGCGCCGTCTCGGTTACTTACACAGACATGCGGGACGACCCGGTGCTGGAGCCCGCGCCAGGCGAGTTTCGCCTGTGGCCCTCGACTCGGCTGCAGGCACTGTTCTCAGAGAATACGGAAGCGGCCGGTGCGAGCCGCGCGCTGGCGGAAGCGCTGGGCATACCGCTCGAGCGCATCGCCGCTACGCCGGTCGCCGATCGCGCGTGGGAGCGGGAATGGCTGAAAGATTTTCACGCCATGCGCTTCGGAACGCGGCTTTGGGTGTGCCCGCACCATGAAACGGTGAGCGAGCCCGGCGCGGTGGTCGTGCGGCTCGATCCGGGCCTCGCCTTTGGCACCGGCACACACCCCACGACAGCCCTCTGCCTCGAATGGCTCGACGGTCATGTAGAAAGCGGCGACAACATCATCGACTATGGCTGCGGTTCCGGCATTCTCGCAGTCGCCGCCGTCAAGCTAGGCGCGCGGCAGGCGCATTGTTTCGATATCGATCCGCAAGCGCTAATCGCAACGCGCGACAACGCAGCGGCCAATGCAATGGAGACGCAGGTGGTAGTGCACGACTCAGCGGCCGATTTGCCGCAACCGGTGGACATTGTGGTGGCAAACATCCTTTCCGGGCCGCTCTGCTCGCTGGCGCCCAGCTTCGCCCAGCTAGTGAAGCCAGGTGGCGCGCTCGTGCTGGCGGGGCTGATGGAACACCAGACAGCCGAGGTGACAGAGGCTTGCGGCGCATGGTTTGATATGCGTTCCTTTGCGAAGCGCGACGACTGGGTGGGTCTCTCGGGACGCCGCCGCTTCTAAGCGACGCGGACGTCCTCCACACGCTCATGTTCACCGTCTGTCCCAAGTGCGCGTTGACACTGGTCGTGACGGCCGCGGATCTGCGTGTCGCACAGGGCTACGTCAGATGCGGCCGGTGCCAGAACGTGTTCAACGCCATCGTCGCACTCGACGATCGGCAGAACAGCTCGACCTCATCTACAGGCTCGCAGCCACAGCCTCCCAGCACAGCCTCGACTACTATCATTCGCAGGGCGCCTTCCATCCCGGAAGATGAGCCGCCCCTGTCTCGCACGGACGAGACGGAAGCGATCTACGCCGAGCCCCCTCCTCGAGAGCCGGTGAGGTACCACGACGACTTCGTGGAGCCTGAGGATTTCGTCGAGGCGCCTCGGCCAGCGCCGCCGCCAAAACCACAGCCTCCGCCCCGAGCGGCGGCACCGCGACCCGAAACTCCCAGGCCGGCCTATCCTTCGCCAGCGCCGAGACCGGTCGCCGTGCAACCGGAGCCGCCGAAACAAGGGCCGACCAACACGATGCTCGGCCGGCCCGGGCTGCCGAAACCGGAAGCGCCCCGCCCGGAACCTCCGCGACCCGAAGCGCCGTGGCCCGAGGCCGCAAGGCCGAGTGCGCCGCCGCCCGCGCCCCCCAATCGGGGGGCCGCGCCGACGCCGCCACCTCAGGACGACTCCGACCACATCCCCGAGACGGCGCTCGAATTCAACCCGACGGCCACCGATGTCACCAAGGTGTTCATCGAAGCGCCGCCCGCGAGGCGCATCGACTGGAAACGTGAGGCCACCGGCACATTCGAAAAGGTTGTACTCAGGGCGGACGAGGCGCCAAAGCCTCCGCCGGAACCGCCGCCACCCGCTGCGCCCCTGCCGCGCCAGCGCGACCGCGACGCCGAAGATGTGCAGATCGAGAACGACCTGCGCTCGCTCGCCGCGAAGCTCGATGCCACGGGCAACATGGCGGCGCCGCGCTTCAACCTCGGCGCGAACGACGCAACCGTTCAATCAAAGGGTTCTCCTTACAACTCCGCCGATAACCCAGCCAACGTCGCGTTGAAGACTGCGAAGCGCGCCGTGCGCGAGGCGCCGGCGGCCGGCCGCCGCGCCGAAGCCGCGAACGGCGTCATCGAAGAAGACATCGATGAAGAAGGCGCCGAGGCCGCCGTGCAGGAATTCACGCCGCCCACCAGGCCACGCGGCAAGAAAGGTCCGTGGATCGCAGGCATCGGTGCGCTCGGCGTGGTGCTCGTGGCGCAGGCCATTCATCACAACCGGAACGGCCTCGCCACGAACCCGGCCCTGAATCGTCCGCTCACGCGCGTGTATGCAGCCCTTGGCATTCCGCTGGTGCCGCGCTGGGATCTAACTTCGTATGACGTGCGGCAACTCGGCGCTTCGACCAGCGAGGGCGACACCAGCAACCTCACCGTGCGCGCGAGCCTGAAGAACTCTGCAGCCCAGCCGCTTCCTCTGCCCTTGTTGCGCATCACCGTTCAGGATCGCTACGGCAACCGGATCGCAACGCGCGATGTGGAGCCGAAGGGTTACGTGCCGGGCGCCGTGCCGGCCGGCGCGCTGCTGGGGGTTGGGCAGCGCATCGATGCCGAGATGACCTTCAAGGATCCAGGGCGCGACGCGGTGGGCTTCGAAATCGATGCGTGCCTGCCCGCGCCGGGCGGCGGCATCACGTGCGCGAACGACGCAGTCGCACGCTGACGCACCCCGCAGGCTTCGACTTCCATGCAGATCGGCCCCTACGTGCTCTCATCGAACGCCGTGCTCGCGCCGATGGCGGGCGTCACCGACCGGCCTTTCCGAATTCTGTGCCGCCAGTTTGGCGCGGGGCTCGCCGCCTCCGAGATGCTCACGTCCGACACGCGCCTCTGGAGCACGGCCAAGTCGCGGCGACGCATGGACCACGAGGGCGAGCCCGAGCCGCGCGTCGTGCAGCTCGCAGGGTCCGACGCGGTCGCGCTTGCGGAGGCCGCGCGGCAGAACGTTGCGCTCGGTGCACAGATCATCGACATCAATATGGGATGTCCCGCAAAAAAAGTGTGCGGGAAGGCCTGTGGCTCGGCGTTGCTTCGAGACGAATCTCTAGTCGCGCGACTGCTCGATGCGGTGGTGAACGCGGTGAGTGTCCCCGTGACGCTGAAGATCCGCACCGGCTGGGATGGGGCGAGCCGCAACGGCGTGAGCATCGCGCGAATCGCAGAAGCCGCCGGCATTCAAGCGCTTGCCGTGCACGGGCGCACGCGTGAGGATTTTTATACAGGTCAGGCGGAGTACGAGACGATCCGCGAGATCAAGTCATCGATAAAAATTCCCGTCATCGCCAACGGCGATGTCGACTCGAGTGAAAAAGCACGCGGCGTACTTGATTTCACTCGCGCCGACGGAGTAATGATCGGCCGCGCGAGTCATGGAGCGCC
>JBDTUL010000309.1:0-7531 GCA_040007735.1 Gammaproteobacteria bacterium
GCTGCTGCAGGCGCAGGCGCAGGCGCAGTCTCGACCGCTCCTGAAACCAGCGCAAAACCTCTGCGCATCAGCGCCGACGCTCAACTGCATCGGCTCATCGCCAGTCGCTTCGCGCCAGCGCAGAGCGCGCCGCAGATGGATCTGTTCTTCGACAACCCCGTTGTCGCGCTGGCCAACGGCATCGTGCGCTCGCTGTCGGCGCGAAACATCGACGATGCCCAGCGACAGCTGGATCGGCTTTACGCACACGCTCCCAATCATGCCGACCTCGCGGCATTCGACCGATTGGTCACCGCGCTCGGGCATTTGAACCAAGTCGTTAGCGACCCGCAAACCGAGCTCGATTTTCTGTTGTCGATTACTCCAACAGCGAAACGCCTGCTCGGCTCGCAATCACGAGATTTGCTCGCGCCGCTATGGCGGCAGGTCGCCGATGCGCTTGGCCCTCAGAGTTCCGCTCATAGCTCGGCGCAAACCTCGGCTCAGAGCTCGGGTCACACCCCCCCGCGGGCAGCCGCGCTGCCCTTCTCTTCGGCCGCCCTCAACCTGCATCGAAGCTTCGCGCTGAGCCAGGCGCAGGACTGGGCAGGCGTTCGCGACGCCGTGCTCGCCGAACCCGACTGGTGGCAACACTCGGCGCTCTGCCTGCGTTTGGCTCAAAGCGCCTACCACCAGCGCCGCCGAATCGAAGCTCTGACAGCCTGGTGCCACATGTGCTGGCGCCATCCCAAACAGGCCGCCGAAGCGCTCGTAAAACACCGACAGCCCGACGCGGAACTCACGTCCCTATGGCAGCGGTTTCTCGATAGCGAAGAAGAACTTTCCCAACCAGGGGCCCCACGCTTAAGAGGCGCGACGGCCGCAGGAGCGAAGCTGGGTACAGCGGGAACGTTCCCCTCTACGCCGGAACCGCCACTAGCCCCGTCCGATTTCCCCGCCTGGCTGCTCCTGAGCGAGCCGGCCCTCGCCGAGCTCCTGCCTGTCGACTTGCCGCCTGACAACACGCCGTCAGAGCAACACTATCGATGCGTGCACCTCTGCATCCAGGCCCGCCGCTCGAATCGACAGAAAGAGGAAATCGCGCAGCGAAAGCAGTTGCAGGCGGGGCATCCAGTGCTGTTTCGCTATTTACTGAAGCAGTCCACAAAGCGCTGAAGACTGCGGCCCACGGCAGCTATCGAAAATTCGCCCATCACCGATTGGTGAATCACATGTCGGCTCCGAGATGAACTCGATGAGCGGCGTCCCATGCGGACGCGCAACGAGGTGAGTGTCACGGTCGGCGCCTGATCCGCGTGGGCCCATGCGCATCCATATACGCGCGCAATAGCAGATTGAGCTGCATCTGATACCCCTTGCCGCGCGCGCGGAACCACTCCGGGACGCAATTGGCGTAATATCCCGCAATGATCGATTCTGAACGCAACCTGATTCTGGATAAGGCTTGCCGCGCTCTTGCTGCGGCACTGCCGGATGCCTGGGCCGTCTACGT
This sequence comes from Gammaproteobacteria bacterium, assembly GCA_040007735.1. Taxonomy (GTDB): domain Bacteria; phylum Pseudomonadota; class Gammaproteobacteria; order Steroidobacterales; family Steroidobacteraceae; genus JADGHX01. The sequence continues at coordinate 1,493 of JBDTUL010000309.1, forward strand.
TTACGGCAGCTTCGCTCGTGGAGATGAATGGCCGGATAGCGATCTGGATCTGGCCGTGTTGCTGCCACCTCGGGCGGAACTCCAAGACAAGTTGACTCTCATTGCCGAGGTATCCCAACAGGTGGGCCGCGAAGTCGATATTGTGAGCCTGCGCAGCGCCAGCCTCGACCTCGTGCATGAGCTGCTGCGAGAGGGGCGACCACTGCTCGTGCGGCGTGCGGGCGATGTTTTGGGATGGGAGGCAGAACGGATGACGGACTATGCGGACTTTAGTCCGCGACGGGCGGACATACTGGCGCAGTATCTCCACGAGCCTCTGCGTAGATCTTCATGAGTGTATCCGCGAAGAAGATTGCGACGATCGTGCGCTCTGTTGAGCGCGCTCGCGCCGAATACGCGCAGGCGGGAGTCGCGTTCAAGCAGGACTTCACGCGCCAGGATGCCGCTGTTCTCAATGTGACACGTGCATGCGAAGCCGCTATCGATCTCGCCAACATGCTCGTCCGTAAGCAAAGGCTTGGAGTTCCTGGCGATACAAGAGAGAGCTTCGCGTTGCTGGAGCGTGGTGCGCTAATACCCCCGCCGTTGAGCGGCAGCCTGCGGAGAATGATCGGCTTCCGTAACGTTGCCGTTCATCAGTATCAAGAACTGGATCTGGACATAGTCGAGGCGGTCATTCGAGACCGCCTCGATGATTTGCTGAGGTTCGCGGAAGTCGTGCGGCCCCATTTGAGCGAGGCCTGAACTCGGTTCTCTGCGGGGACGAGCCGCGACCTCATACATCTGGCGCCGCTTATAACCTTGTGTGCCCACCGCGCTTCCGCCCATGCGCATCCATATACGCGCGCAACAGCAGATTGATCTGGGTCTGATATCCCTTGCCACGCGCGCGGAACCACTCCAGGACGTCCACGTCCAGGCGCAACGTGATCTGTTCCTTCCGCGGCGGGCCACTCAAACCCCAACGGACGACGCCCTTCGCGAATTCCTCGGGAGTGCCCGGAGGAATATCGGAAAAATCGATGTCCTTGTCGCGCATCGCGTCGATGCGTTTCCAATCAGTTTTGGAGGCTTTCGAAGTACTGCGTTTGCTCATGTCGGGTCGCCTTTCGCATTGAAACTACGCGGATTGCCTCAGCTGCCGCCTCTGCGCAGACGACAACGACAGCACGGTCTCGCAGCAGCCCGTAGGCCTTGAACCGCGTCTCGCCATACTGAAACCGATCGTCCGGCGTAACGAGCGTGGGCCCCTCAAAGACAGCCGCGCAGTCCCTGAAATCGAATCCGTGCTTCCGCAGGTTCTGCAACCGTTTGAACTCGTCCCACTCGAAGATCACCAGAGAACCCTCCGCATTGTAACTACGGATTGTAGTTACGCAAGCACTGAATGCGGACAAGCCGCCCGCCTGCGCGGATGCTGACGAGCTCTCTCGTGACGGCGAACTCCGGTGAGCGTTGCATTCGTACAGAAATGCGAGCGCACCGTTGGATCGAGGCACGATCAACGTCTCGTACCATTGTTCCGCCTCCGTGATCTGCAATCGCGAACTGCAGCCGGTCCTTGTTCCGGAGAATCTGCGCGTTTCCACCACGAACCACTATGCATGTCTGCACAGCGTCGCCACTACGCTGCGCCGACCATGCTGCTTCCCGAACGTCATCGAGCCCGAGTAGATCGCTCCAAGATCACTGAATACCTGCTATGCAAGTCGCATCTCGACGGCTCCGCCGAGGCGGCATTCTTCGTTCGCTTCGGCTTCAACACCGAAGCCTGGGAGGTCCTGGCCGAAGCCCTGCATTCGCTCGGTGTATCGAATCCAGTTGTCGGAGCCGTGACCTCGTCTCACGGCATGAGATACACTGTCAAAGGACTTCTGCAATGCCCTGATGGCCGCCACCCACGAGTCCGAACAGTTTGGATCATGGAAGCAGACGCACCACGACTGGTCACTGCGTATCCGATGTAAGCAGAGGTATCTATGACCGCCATTCGAGAGCATGACCGTGTCGTTCTCACGACGAACCGACCTGCCGAGCGTCTCACGAAGGGAGACGTCGGCACGGTGGTGCATATCTACTCCAACCTCTCTGCATACGAAATTGAGTTCGTAGCGCTGGACGGGAAACCGATCGCAATCGCTACTCTGGAGCCTTCCCAAGTGAGAGCCGTCCAGCACAGTGAACTCTCAAACGCAGGGCGAGTCGCGTAGCTAAAGGCGCGACAACGATCGTATGATCGCGAACCAATGAACTTCGCGAACGACACGCCTGCCGGTAACGCCTCGGATCTCGCGGCGCACTGCGCGCGGCATATCGTCGACGCGTTCGGGTTTTACAACGCTGAATTTCGCGTGGTGACGCGACGCGCGCCGGTGAGGTTTGATGCGAGGGATTGGAAGGGAAGCCAGCGCGACTCCGTGGAGCGCATCGAGCTCTACGACAGGTTCGTCACCCAAACCATTGCGGAGCTGAAATTGCAGCTCGGGGACGAGGCGCTCGATCGGGGACTGTGGGTGGACATCCGCAACGCCTTCGCGGCGCAAATCGAAGGGCTGCCGGACAACGAGTTCACCAAGACGTTCTTCAGCTCCATTACGCGCCAGCTGTTTGGAACGGTGGGAGTGGCCTCGGAGATCGAGTTCGTGGCGACGGACCTCGACCCGCTGGCCAACGTGCACTCGCATGTGGGCACCAACACGTATGTCAACCGAGGCTCGCTGGACCTCTTGATCGAGGATCTACTGGGCGACCTCAAATTCCGCTCGGCCTGGAAAGACCTCGACAAAAGCGTTGCCTATGTCACTGCGGAAATCAACACCCGCACACGCTCGGTCGAAACGCGGGTGCCAGATACGCGCCCTGCCGGCGCACGCCAAAGTGACGCACGCCCGGCCGATGCACGTGCGACAGACGCAGGCCGGGGCGACAAACACTCTCCGGAAACCCGCCTGGAAGAACGCCGCGCCGTCGAAAAAATCGAAACCATCCGCCCGATCTTCTACCAGTTCACACGCGCATACGTCGTGGGTCGCGTCGTGGGCAGGGGCTTCACCCTGCCGCTCGTCATCGCGCTGAAAAACACGGACTCCGGCGTGCTGGTCGATGCGGTGATGCTCACCGAGGAAGACGTCAGCGTCGTGTTCGGCTTCGCGCGTTCCTATCTCCATGCGGACCTCGACCGCGTCGCCGAGGCGGTGGTGTTCCTGAAGTCCATGCTTCCGCGCAAGCCGGTGAGCGAGCTGTTCACGGTGCTGGGGCGAGCCAAGCAGGGCAAGACCGAGCGGTTCCGCGAGCTGATGCGCCACCTCGCCCATACCCAGGATCAGTTCGTCCACGCGCCCGGCGAGCGCGGGCTGGTGATGGTGTGCTTCACGCTGCCCTCGTTCGATGTGGTGTTCAAGATCATCCGCGACCGCTTCCCGTACCCGAAGAACATCCTGCGGGAAGAAGTGCAGGCCAAGTATCGCTTGGTGTTCAAGCACGACCGCGTGGGGCGGCTGGTGGATGCGCAGGAGTTCAAGCGATTGCGCTTCAGGCGCTCGCTCTTCGCGCCGGAGCTGCTGGAAGAGCTGTTCTCGGAAACGGCCAGCACGGTGCATGCCGACGGCGACGACCTGATCTTCGACCACATGTACATCGAGCGGCGCATGACGCCGCTCAACCTGTTCCTGCGCAACTCGAGCCCGGGGGCTGCGGAACGCGCCGTGCTGGACTATGGGCAGTGTATTCGCGACCTCGCGTACACCAACATTTTTGCCGGCGATTTATTGTTGAAGAACTTTGGCGTCACGCGGCATGGGCGCGTGATTTTTTATGACTACGATGAGTTGTGCCAGGTGACGGATTGCCGGTTCAGGGATATGCCGCAGGCGACGAACCTGGAAGACGAGATGCGGGAGGAGGCGTGGTTTTACGTCGCCGACAATGATGTGTTTCCGGAGACGTTCATTCGGTTTCTGGCGTTCGATGAGGCGCAGAAGGAGGCGTTTCTGCGCCTGCATGGGGAGGTGTTGACTGCGGATTTTTGGCGCAGTGTGCAGAATCGGCTTACTGACGGGGAGGTATTGGAGGTGGTGCCTTATCACCCCCATCGGGTGAGGGTGGCCAGCAGTTTGTGAGCGTTCCAGAAGCCCTCAATCGCCGGGCGGCTCGGAACTCAAGTTTTTTTTCACAGCAAGATTCAAAGAGCCGGGAAAGCCTTCCGCCGGGCCGCTGGAAGTTACTTCACAGCCAGGTTTGCCGCCAGGAACGCCTCCAGCTTGGTCAGCAGCGTCAGTCGCATGTCCTGCCGCGCCAGTTGATGGTCGCCGCCTTCGATCAGCACGAGTTCGGTGGGCACATGGTTTCGTTGCAGCTCCTTCGCCATGGTGGTGCTGTGGCTGTAGAGCACGGTGTAGTCGTCCTTCCCATGCACGAGCAGAACAGGCACTTTCACGAGGTCCGCGTGCTGTAACGGCGAAATCTCTTTCAGCTCCGCCTTGTTGGCGCCGACGGACTCGCGCATGCTCACGGCGCCTCCATAGAAGAACCGCTCCTGCGACTTGAGCTGATTCAAATCCGACACGCCGGCAATACTCACCGCGCAACGGTATAGATCGGGCTGCTTCTCCACGCTCAGAAGCGCGGCATAACCACCGTAGCTCCACCCCACGATGCACATGCGCTTCGGGTCGGCGATACCCTCCTTGATGATCCAGCGCGCGCCCGCGGTGATGTCCTCCGGAATCACGGTGCCCCACCCTTTCCAGCCCGCCTCGAACCAGGCGCGGCCATACCCGGTGGACCCTCGGAAATTCATTTGCAGAACCGCGTAACCGCGATTCGCCATCATCTGCACCAACGGGTCATAGCCCCACGAGTCGCGCCCGTACGGGCCGCCGTGCGGCATGATCACGGTGGGCAGGTTCTTCGCTTCCTGGCCGACCGGCACCGTCAGGTAGCCAGGAATCTTCACGTCCCCTGACATGATGCTCACCGGCTTCATGGGAGCGAGTACCGCCTGCTCCAGTTTGGAATTCGAAGCCCCGACGATCGTCAGGGAATTCGCCTTGAGATCGAGCAGGTAGTAAGCCCCGGGCTTCACATCACTGCGTGCGGCGATCAGCAGCTTCGTGCCGTCGCGCGTGCTGCCGATGATGGCGGTCGCACGATCCGGCAACACCTTGCGCACGGCCAGGTCGATCTGGCGCGCGTGGTCATCGATGTAGTAGGTCTGGGGACGATCCGTTTCGTAGCTGAAGCCGATGATCTGGTCGGTGGCGGGCCAGGTGATGGCGTCCTCCACATCGACTTCGGGGTTGGCGTACACCAACTGTGCGTCCTTATCCCCATCGAGATCGAAGGACCACACAGCACTGCGGCCACCGTTCGGTGCAGACACGAGCATCGTGTTCGCCAGCACGCCGAACCCCAGCGGGCTGAATCGCTCGTCATCGTAGCGTTGAAATCTCTCGAGCACCTGCCACGTGGCGCCCGCGCCAGTGCGCGTGATGTAGACGCCCGCAGTCTCGTTGGATTTGAATCCGAAGCCAAACCGAACTACGCCCTCACGGTCCGTCATCCACGAAAGCACCGGCTCGCGTTGCCCCTGCACCAGTTGCATCAGGCCGGTGTAAATATCGAGCTTGTATACACTCGGGTACACGTCCTGGTCCGGATCGGACTGGATAATGACGTGACGCGGGTCGTCCGGCAGCCAGTGCAGGATCCGGTCCTGATACTGCGCGCCGCCGGTTCGGCCCTCCTGGTACAGCGCGGTGACCTTCGAGCCATCCAGGTTCAACGCCAGCAAGCGCGTGGTGCCGTAGGGGCTGCCGAAGTCGCGCTTCACGCCGTAAAAACTGCAGAGCAAGCGCTCGTCGCTCTTGAAGCGGCACCAGCGAACGGTGAAGTTGCCCTTCCCCAGGCCCGACATCACGGGGCGCATTTTCTGGGTCGCAAGGTCATAGACCGTGATGTACGGTTTGCCTTCGATATGCCCAATGAAGGCGAGATGCGTGCCGTCCGGCGATGGCCGTGGCGCCGCCACGAAGTCCACGC
>JBDTUL010000310.1:0-7508 GCA_040007735.1 Gammaproteobacteria bacterium
ATGTCGCCAGCATCATGTGGGCGGCGATTCTGGCAATCGTCGCCGCCGTGGCCGCAGGTCTGTATCCGGCATGGCGCATCGGCCGCGTCGATCCAGCGGTTTACCTCAAGAATCAGTAGCGCGAGACACACTCATGAACCTTGCAATACGACCCATCCTCTCCGCCCTGATTCGCAACCGCACCGGCGCGATCCTGGTGGCCCTGCAGATTGCGATCGCACTCGCTGTGCTGGTGAACGCGGTGTTCATCGTGAAGCAGAGAGTCGACAAAATCGGCCGGCCCACGGGGCTCGACGTCGAGAACATCTTTGCGGTCACCGGAACCGGCTTTGCGAGTGACTACAATCACGAAGCCACGCTGCGCGAAGACCTTGCTTACCTGCGCAGCATTCCCGGCGTGATCGCATCTGTGGCCACCACCGCCGTTCCCCTTAGCGGCGGCGGCAGCTCTTCCGGCTTGACTCCCCGGCCGGGCGGCTCCGAGAGTGGGTTTCCGTACGAGGCGGGCGACGGCAACTATTTTCAGGTCGACGAGCATGGCCTCGAGACGCTCGGCGCGCATCTCGTCGAGGGACGCAATTTCCGTCCGGAGGAGATCCTGCCTCCGCCCACCGCAGGGGGCGGCCCGTTCCCCAGCGTCATCGTCACGCAGGCGTATGCAAAACGTCTGTTCCCGGGCGGACATGCCCTGGGCGCAACGGTTTATGACTATCGCAGCAGGCCAGTGAAGATCATTGGAATCATGGCGGACATCCTCGGCTCGTGGCCGAACGATGCGCATCCCGATCGCGTTTACCTGCGCCCCACGCTTCCGGCGGGCCCGCGCATCACGTATCTCGTGCGCACCCAGCCCGGTATGCGGGACCAGGTGATGCGCCAGGCGGAAGAGCACCTGAACTCCTCCGACCCGAAACGCTCCATCAACTGGGTGCGGACGCTGGCTCAGATGAAGGCGGATACCTTTCTGCGGGACCGGAACATGGGCATCTTCCTCGTGGCCGTTACCTCGCTGCTGCTGGCCATCACTGCGCTCGGCATCTTCGGCCTCGCCACGTTCAACGTGAACAGCCGCACCAAGCAGATTGGTACGCGGCGTGCGGTCGGCGCTCGCCGACGCGACATCGTCACCTACTTCATGGTGGAGAACTGGCTGATCACGAGCGTGGGCGTGCTGGCGGGGTGCATTGCCGCGCTGGCGCTGGGTTACGGGCTGTCAGTGAAGTACGAACTGCCGCGGCTCGACCTGTACTATCTGGTTGCGGGCGTGGTGGGCTTGTGGACGCTCGGGTTGCTTGCGGCCTGGCAGCCCGCGCGGCGTGCCGCCGGCATCTCGCCCGCCATCGCCACCCGCACGGTCTGAGAAAGTTGTTTTCAACGAGAGCATTGCAACGTGTACGCCGGCCGGAGCATCTGAGCGAATGACTAGTCCGGTCACCCAGACTTTGCGGGCCAGCTTGGCGAACAACACCGTTCTCGTCATCGATGACAACGACGCCGTGCGCACGGCGTTCGACGTGCTGCTCTCCTTGCACGGCGTTCGAGTGCTCACGGCGGCCTCACCGGCCGAAGGTCTCGATACGCTGGCGCGTGAAGCCGTGGACCTGGTGATCCAGGACATGAACTTCCGCCGCGAGTCCACCCGCGGCGAAGAAGGCATGGCCTTGTTTCGCGACATTCGCGCACGCCATGTCGACGTGCCCATCATCCTGCTCACGGCGTGGACGCATCTGGATGCGGCCGTGGAGTTGGTGAAGGCAGGTGCGGCGGACTACCTCGGCAAGCCTTGGGAGGATGCTCGGCTGCTCACCACCGTTCGAAACCTCCTCGATCTTCGCCGCGCGCAGACGGAAGCGCGCACCATTCGTCGTCAGCGGAACGAAGCCCGCGCTGAGCTGGCACAGCGTTTCGACCTGTGCGGAATCGTGTACGAAAGCGATGCGATGCACACGCTCGTTTCCATGGCCACGCATGTGGCGCATGCCGACGTGCCTATCCTCATCACCGGCCCGAATGGCGCCGGCAAGGAGGTGTTGGCGAACATCATCCATGCGAATTCTTCGGTGCGCGACAAGCCGTTCCTGAAGGTAAACCTGGGTGCGCTTCCAAACGACCTCATGGAAGCCGAGCTGTTCGGCACCGAAGCGGGCGCTTTTACCGGCGCGAAGGCGCGCATCGGGCGATTCGAGGCGGCGGACGGCGGAACCCTGTTCCTGGATGAGCTCGCGAACATCTCCGGCACCGGGCAGGCGAAGCTGCTTCGCGTGGCTCAATCCGGCGAGTTCGAACGGTTGGGCTCCAGCGTCACGCGTCGTACCCGGGTTCGGGTCGTCGCGGCTACGAACGCCAATCTGCGGCAAGCGGTGCGCGAAGGCACCTTCCGGGAAGACTTGCTCTATCGTCTCAATGTCATCGAGCTCGATGCGCCGGCGCTCGCGGACCGGCGGGATGACATCCTGCCGCTCGCCCGAGCCTTCCTGCAGGCGGGGTTCACGTTGGGGCCCGAGGCCGAACGCGCGCTTCTGCGCTACGACTGGCCCGGCAACGTGCGCGAACTGCAGAACGTCATGCGGCGCGCCAGCCTGCTCTCCACGGACAAAGTCATTGGTACAGCGGCGTTGAATCTGCCCGCGGCCGCGCCCCCGGTGATGGATGAGCTCTCTCTGGATCGTCCCACCATCGAAGAAGCGCTCGGCCGCGCCAAAGGCGTGGTCGCTCACGCGGCGCGTGACCTCGGGCTGTCCCGTCAGGCACTCTATCGCCGCATGGAAAAACTGGGACTCAAGCTCGAATCCGGGCGTCTCGCTGCTGACACCTGATGGCCGCGAACCTGTCCCTTGCCGGGCGCGTGGGGGCTGCAGTCGTGTTGGCCGTTGTCATGGCGGCCGCAGCGGCGGCGTTCCTGACGCGATGGCTGGTGCCCGGCACCGCGGCGATGCTGGGCGCATTCCTGGCTACTCCCATTGCGCTGATATTCGGCAGGCGCGCAACGCGCTCATGGTCGAGCACCGTGCAGGCGCTCCGCGACGGCATCGGCAGCCTGCGCGATCACGACTTCAGCGTCTCCATCGCACAAACCTCCAACGACGAACTGGGTGAGCTGGTGGTGGCCTACAACTCGCTGGGTGAGTTGTTTCGCCGCGAGCGTCTGGACCTGCACCAGCGCGAGCTGCTGCTGGATACCGTAATTCAAACCACGCCGCTGGCGCTGGTGCTGACCAACGCTTCGGGCCGCATCGTGTTCAGCAATCTGGCCGCGCGCCAGTTGCTCTTCGGCGGCCGCAAACTCGAAGGGCTGGATCTGCCTGCCGTGCTCGAGGCGGCGCCGGCGGCGCTGCGTGAAGCCGTCTTGGGCGACGCCGACACGCTGTTCACCATGCAGCAGGCCGGCGAGGCTGAGGTCTTCCACTTGTCTCAGCGCCGTTTCGTGCTCAACGCTCAGCGACATCGCCTGGTGCTGCTCAAACAGTTGACGCGCGAGATGGCGGCCCAGGAAGTGGTGGTCTGGAAGAAGGTGATCCGGGTGATCGCGCACGAGCTGAACAACTCGCTGGCGCCCATCTCGTCGCTGGCGCATTCGGGCATGCTGCTCGCTCAGGAGCCTAATACTGCGCGCCTGGAGCGCGTATTCACCACCATCGCGGGCCGCGCGGCGCATCTCGCCACGTTCATCGACGGCTATGCGCGTTTTGCCAAACTGCCCAAACCGCGGCTCGTGCCGGTGGACTGGACGCAATTCTTCGCGCGGCTGGAGGGAACCGTGCCGTTTCACCTCGGCGAAAACCTGCCCTTGAAAGCTGGCTTGTTCGATGCGAGCCAACTCGAGCAGGTGCTCATCAATCTATTGAAGAACGCAGTGGAGTCCGGCTCCCCGAATGATGGCGTCACAGTCACCGTGCGCGCCGTAGCCGACGCATCAGGCAACGGGTGGACTATCGTGGTGGCCGACCGTGGCAGCGGCCTGACGGAGGACGTGCTGCGCGATGCGCTGCTGCCCTTCTATTCCACCAAGGCTTCCGGCACCGGGCTCGGCCTCACGCTGTGTCGTGAGATTGTCGAAGCGCATGGCGGACGGCTCAGCCTCGCCAATCGCGAGGGTGGCGGCGCCGCCATGACTATCTGGTTGCCGGAGGCGCCGCCTGTGACTATTTCTTCTTCGCTGGCGGAGTCGCCGACTTGACATTCGCGGTGGAGCGCGCGGTCGGGACCGTTTTCAGGTAACGGGCGAATTCCGCACCGAGCTGCGGATGATGAAGCGCGTATTCCACGGTGGCCTGCAGGTAGCCGAGCTTGCTGCCGCAGTCATAGCGCTTGCCGGTGAAGCGGTGCGCATACACTGCTTCTTCGCCCATGAGGGCGGCGATGCCGTCGGTGAGCTGGATTTCGCCCCCCGAGCCTTTGCCGATTCGCTCCAGATGTTCGAACACGGCCGGCGTGAGCACATAGCGACCGACCACGGCCAGGTTCGAAGGCGCGGCGGCCGGCTTCGGCTTTTCCACGATGCTTCGAATGCGGCTGGTCTGGGACTTTTGCGCTTCCACTTCCACGATGCCGTAGCGCTCGGTGTCCTTATGAGGCACCACTTCGCAACCCAGCACGCTCGAGCGCTTGGCCGCATACACGTCCGCCATCTGCTTGAGACACGGCACGTCGCTGCGAATGAGGTCGTCTGCGAGGTGCACGAAAAACGGCTCTGAACCTACGGCAGGTTGCGCGCATAGCACGGCGTGACCCAACCCAAGGGGCTCGGGCTGGCGGATATAAATGCACGCTGCGTATGAAGGCAGCACGCTGCGAATGGACTGCAGCAGGTCGCTCTTTCCCTGGGATTCGAGCATGTGCTCGAGCTCCCGATCGGAATCGAAGTGATCTTCGATGGCGCGCTTGGACTGGCCCGTGATGAAAACGAGGCGGCTGGCACCCGCGGCGAGCGCTTCTTCCACGGCGTACTGGATGAGCGGTTTGTCGACGACCGGCAGCATTTCCTTGGGGCTGGCCTTGGTGGCCGGCAGGAAGCGTGTGCCCCGCCCTGCAACCGGAAACACCGCCGTACGGATCGGAGACTTCAAGCTCATCTAGGCCCTCCTCGGGTTTGTTCGGGCGCGCCCAGTGTAAAACGGCTCGCGGCCCGGCGCATGAAGCAACTCATAGTCCCGGGGGTAAGAATTCAGCCTGACATGAGCGGAATTTGACTGGGGATGTGGCCGAAGGGCTGGAAATCAGGACTCCGCAGGGTGTGGTGCGCTTTGGCTGGCGCCGCCCGCTGCAGGAATTCAAGAGCCCTCAATCGCCGGGCGGCTGGGAGCGGATTCTTTTCGCGATCACGGGGCAGCGGAATGACGCTCCAAGGGTGTGTTCTGGGGTGTGTTCTGGGGTCTGTGCCGGAGTCAGTTCTGGTGTGAGCTTTCGGGTGAGCCTTGGGATGAGTTTTGGCGGGGGAATGAGGCGCTAGTTCCCAGGCATCTCGTCACGCGCGAAAAGGGGGATTCGCCCCTCCAGGCGAATCCCCTTGGGGAGAGTCGCGGCCGCGCGGCGAAATTACCGTCGATCGGTCATTTCGCGCACGCGGACGCGCACCCTTACGGTTTGGCGGCCACCGCGGCGGGCTTTGCGGTGGCTTTTGCGGCCACCTTGGCGTCGGGCCGCGCGCCCCGGCCGCCGCCTTCCATGCGCAACGACTCCCGGTTCGCCTCGATGATTTTCTGCGGCATGTTCTTCACCAGCCGCAGGTCGTCCACCGATTTGAAGGGACCGTGCTCATTGCGATACGCCACGATGGCCTCCGCACGCGCCGGCCCCACCCCGTTGAGTTCCTTCGCGAGCGTGCGCGCATCGGCCGTGTTGATGTCCACCGGGCCGCCCCACGCCGCAAGCGGAGCCAGAATCGAAAAGGCGAGACCGGAGCTCACCAGAACAGAAGAGAAGAGTCGCATGCTGTGCCTCCTGGCAGGTCGTAACGGCGATGACCGCCGCGGCCGGGAGACTATGCCTGTGAAGGGGTTTCACCCACGGGTGTGGGTGGTGGGAATGCATAGAATCGGAGGTTGAAGTTTCGGGGAGGTAAGTTTCGCGGGGCACTTATCACATGCGCGCGGGCTCATCCGATCGCTCGGCCCACTTGAATACAGCCGGCCGCATGCTGTCCCACGATCGGCATTTCGGGCAGTGCCAATACCACCCCACACTGCGCAGTCCACAATCGTCACACTGATATCGCCCACCCGAATCGCTGATCCGCGTCAGCATGGCGCCGAGCGCGGTCGCCTCTTCACTCGAGCCATTCCCTTCGGAAAGCTCCGGCAACTGCCGCACCCCAAGAGTCGGCAAGGCCGTCGCCAGCAGCCAACCCAGTTGGCGCTCGCTCACGCGCCCGGTGCGCTGTAAGCGAAACGTAAGCGAATCGACTACATCGTCATCGCCCAGCTGACTCGACAACGCCAGCACACGCGGAATAATTTCCAACGCAAGATTCGGCGCTGCTTCGAGCGCGTCGAGATATTCCTCGAGCGCCCCCCGCACATCACCCGTGGCTTCGATGATGCGAGAGGCGACAATTCCCGCGCGTGGCAATTCGGCATCGTGCGTACGAGCCTGTCGAAGCAACAGCCGCGCACGTTCCAGATCCCCTTGCAGAAGCGCCTGCTCGGCGAGCTCACAAAGATAGTGAGCCGCGACGCCGCGCTGCTCGTCCTGCATATCCGAGGGCAGGTCGTGAAACACCTTCAGGGCATTGGGCCAATCCATCTGCTGCTCATAGATACGCAACAGGTGCTCGAGCGCCGCGTTCCGGTATTCGCGTGACGCGGACAATTCCTCGAACAGCCGCTCCGCGCGATCCATGAGCCCGGCACTGAAATAATCCAGCCCCAGGGCAAACGCCGCCTTGTCGCGCAACGCAGGCGCCCCGTGCTCTCTCAAACGTGTGTGCACGGCGATGGCGCGGTCGACTTCGCCACGCCGCCTGAAGAGGCTGCCGAGAGCGAATTGAATCTCCGCCGCGTCGCCTTCCTGCTCCGCCATGCGCGAGAACACTTCGGCCGCTCGATCGATGCGGTCGTTGATGAGATGTTCCAGGCCAAGGTAGTAATCGCGCGGCAACCGGACGGTGCGCGCCACACCGCTCCGGCGGCCCATATACCAGGCCGCGGCGCCGACGAGAATGAAGCTGAGCCCCAGTAGAAATGGCGGCAGGTCAATCATGCGGTAAGGCTATACCGCATCACTTGATAACGACACCCCGCAGATCAGAGCCCTCAATCGCCGGGCGGCTCGAAGAATTATTTTTTTATTTTGTCTGGGGAAAGCCAAACCCCGAACGCCACTGAACACACCCATACCGGCGAGGCAACGCCCGCTCAATCGCCGGGCGGCTCGAAGAATTATTTTTTTATTTTGTCTGGGGAAAGCCAAACCCCGAACGCCACTGAACACACCCATACCGGCGAGGCAACGCCCGCTCAATCGCCGGGCGGCTCGAAGAATTATTTTTTTATTTTGTCTGGGGAAAGCCA
>JBDTUL010000311.1:0-7496 GCA_040007735.1 Gammaproteobacteria bacterium
AGCGCCATGCCCTGCACGTAGGTGAAGGCCAGCGAGAAGCCACGGCCCGGAGTCACCTTCCCGCCCTGGCCGACGATGATGCCGGACAGGATGGGGATCATCGGCAGCACGCAGGGGGTAAACGAAAGCAGCAGGCCGATTCCAAAGAAGGTGCCGAGCACGGCTGCGAGATTGCCGTCGCGAATCAGTGCGGCGAGACGATCCTGCTCGGACACGAAGCCAGCGGCGCTGGCCGTGCTGGCTGACGCACTGGGAGCAGGCGCACCGTTAGAGCTCGCGGCGCCGGTGCCAGCGCCCGGATTCGCGCCTGCTGCAGGCGCACCCGATGCGCTGACCAGGCTGACTGTCAGATTCTTCGTGATGGGCGGGTAGCAGAGCCCCGCATCCGCGCAGCCCTGATAGGTGACGTCGACAGGCAGCTCGAGAGCGCCAGTGCCCGAGCGCGTGACGGGAACCGTAGCGATCACTTCGTCGTGATAGACCTCCTGATCACCGAAGTACTCGTCGTGTTTTCGCTTGCCCTGGGGCAGCGCCGGCGTGCCCAGCTTGGCCTGGGTGCCGTTGGAGGCGACTTTGATTCGACTCTTATAAAGGTAGTAGCCCTCGTGGATGACCCACTGGAGGCGCACCTGATTCGGTCCATCTGCGAAGGCCGCGAGCTGGAATGCCTGGTCGGGCGGCAGGAACTCCTCTTCGCCGGAGCTGCGGTTCGCGCCGAGGATGGCGTTGATGCCTGCGGGGGCCGGAACGTCCGCGCGCTTCGCCGTATCGGCTGACCATGCGAGCGATGAGCCCGCGAGGGCCACCGTGGCCACCAGTGACAGCCGGCAAAGCGCCCACGCCAGAACACGGCCAACGCTTCGAACAGGGTCACTCATGGTGCAGGATTTTCCGCGAAAGGAGATGGAGCATAAGGGGTGCTCCAGGGACCGTCACGGAAGGAGACCGGAAAGCGCGAAAAGTATCGCGCCGAGCTTGAATTCCGGGCGCGGTCGCCTATGATTAGCAGCCGCACGCGGAGAGTGCTAACAGAAGGGCTCACGCCCACGGAACGTTGGTCTCCCCTGCGCCTGTTTTATTCAACTCAATCAAAAAGTTACAAGGAGCGAATCCATGAAGATCCGTCCGCTTCATGACCGCGTGATCGTGAAACGTCTGGAGGAAGAGCGTACTTCCCCGGGCGGTATCGTGATTCCCGATAGCGCGGCCGAAAAGCCCGTTCAGGGAAAGATCGTGGCCGTTGGTAAAGGCAAGATTCTCGAAGACGGCACTGTCCGTCCCCTCGATGTGAAGGTCGGCGACAAGATTCTGTTCGGCAAATACGGCGGAACAGAGGTCAAGGTCGAAGGTGAAGACCTGCTGGTCATGCGTGAAGAAGACGTCATGGCCGTCATTGAAGGCAAGTAAGAGGTACTACGACAATGGCAGCCAAAGAAGTCCGTTTCTCCGATGATGCCCGCAACCGCATGGTTAAAGGTGTCAACATCCTCGCGAACGCCGTAAAGGCGACGCTGGGCCCCAAGGGCCGCAATGCCGTGCTCGAGAAGAGCTTCGGTGCTCCGACCATCACCAAAGACGGTGTGTCGGTCGCGAAAGAAATCGAGCTGAAAGACAAGTTCGAGAACATGGGCGCGCAGATGGTGAAGGAAGTTGCTTCCAACACGTCTGACGAAGCCGGCGATGGCACCACCACCGCCACCGTTCTCGCCCAGGCCATCATTCGCGAAGGCCTCAAGGCCGTCGCCTCCGGCCGCAACCCCATGGACATCAAGCGCGGCATCGACAAGGCCGTGCAGGTCGCCGTGGAAGACCTGAAGAAGCTCTCGAAGCCCTGCAAGGACTCGAAGGCCATTGCGCAGGTCGGCACCATTTCCGCCAACTCCGATGAATCCATCGGCAAGACCATCGCCGATGCGATGGAGAAAGTCGGCAAGGAAGGCGTCATCACCGTTGAAGAAGGCTCGGGTCTCGAGAACGAGCTCGAAGTCGTCGAAGGCATGCAGTTCGACCGCGGTTATCTGTCCGCGTACTTCATCAACAACCAGGCGAACCAGACGGCCGAGCTCGAAAAGCCGTACGTCCTGCTCGTCGACAAGAAGATCTCGAACATCCGCGAGATGCTGCCCCTGCTCGAGGGCGTGGCGAAGGCCGGTCGTCCGCTGCTCGTCGTCGCCGAAGACGTCGATGGCGAAGCGCTGGCCACCCTCGTGGTCAACAACATCCGCGGCATCCTGAAGGTCGCGGCCGTCAAGGCTCCGGGCTTCGGCGATCGTCGCAAAGCCATGCTGCAGGACATTGCGGTCCTCACGGGCGGCACGGTGATTTCGGATGAAGTCGGCCTGCAGCTCGAGAAGGCGACGCTGAACGATCTGGGCGAAGCCAAGAAAGTCGCGGTGGAAAAAGAGAACACCACGGTGATCGATGGTCACGGCAAGGCCGGCGACATCAAGGCGCGCATCGAGTCGATCCGTCAGCAGATCGAGGAAGCGACCTCCGACTACGACAAGGAAAAACTGCAGGAGCGCGTTGCGAAGCTCTCCGGCGGCGTCGCGGTCATCAAGGTGGGCGCTGCCACCGAGATCGAGATGAAAGAGAAGAAGGCCCGCGTCGAAGACGCCCTGCACGCGACGCGTGCTGCGGTGGAAGAAGGCGTGGTCCCGGGCGGCGGCGTTGCGCTGATCCGCGTGCTGCGTTCGCTCGAGAAGCTCGAAGGGAAGAATGAAGACCAGACGGTCGGCATTCGTATCCTGGCCCGTGCCATCGAAGAACCGCTTCGTCAGATCGTCGAGAACGCGGGCGAAGATGCGGCCGTGGTCCTGAACGCCGTCAAGGCGGGCAAGGGCGCGTACGGATACAACGCGGCCACGGGCGAGTACGGGGACATGCTGGAAGAAGGCATCCTCGACCCGACCAAGGTCACGCGCCTTGCGCTTCAGAACGCGGCGTCGGTGTCAGGCCTGCTGCTGACCACCGAAGTCATGATCGCCGAAGCTCCGAAGGACGACGACCATGCGCACGGCGGCGGCGGCGGTGGCGGCATGGGCGGCATGGGCGGCATGGACATGTAAGGAACCTGGAACTTGGGGCTACTGGCGCGGTCATACCGCCAGTAGCTTCACTTTCGACGGTTCGACCTTTGATTTGATAACCCGGTCCGCAAGGGCCGGGCTGACAGTTAGGGGAAAGCGCACTGCCACGCAGGGCGGCTACCCTGAAAGCCGCGGATCGAGACCCCCTGAATGATTCCGCGCAATTTGAAGCCCCGCTAACGCGGGGCTTTTTTATGGGCTGCGCCCGGGGGTTCAAGCCGGATCGCAAAGCGACCGGCGGCGGATAGCGGCGCTTCGCGCCGATAAGAGAAACCCTCAGTTCATTGTGGCCTGCCAGATTCGCGTGACGGCGCCGCGTTCGGCCTCGAACTCCGTCGCCGGGACAATCGGCTCACGCGTTTCCAGCGAAAGGTGATGCGTGCGCGTGCGGTAGGCGCGATAAGCGTGCGTCAGCACGTCTACCGTCAATTGCGGCACCAGGTCCGCGGAAGCCACCGATTCGAGCTGGCGAATGGTGTCCGAGAACATGGCCACGGGCGGATAGTCTTTCGCCCAGAGCAGCGCCCAGTACTGCGCCAGGAACTCGATGTCGGCGACGCCGCCCGGGTCCTGCTTGATATCGAATTCCCCCGGTTTCGCCTTGCTCAGTTCCTTGCGCATGCGTTCGCGCATGGAGGCCACTTCCTCACGCAACGTGTCGCGACGCACGTGTTGGCCGAGCACGTCCAGACGTACGGACGCGAACTGTGCGCGTAGCGCAGGTGAGCCGGCTACGTCGCGCGCGTGAAGCAGCGCCTGGTGTTCCCAGGTCCATGCTTCCTTCTGTTGATAGTCGGCAAACGCGCGGATGTTTGTGATGAGCATTCCGCCCTTGCCGCTCGGCCGCAGGCGTACATCCACTTCATAGAGCCTGCCGGCTCGCGAGTGCATCGTCAGAATGTGCACGATCCGCTGCGCGAGGCGCACGAAGAAAATCTGGTTGTCGAGCGGCTTCGCCGCGTCGGTTTCCTGAGACTCCCCGTTCGAATCGTGCAGGAACACGAGGTCGAGATCGGAGGAGTAACTGAGCTCCATTCCCCCCAGCTTGCCGTAACCGACGGCGCAGACGCGCACCGGGCGGCGGGTGCCCGGCCCGTCATCGCACATCGGCACGCCGAACTGCGCGGTCATCTGGTGCCAGCCGAGTGACATGGCGCGTTCGACAATGAGCTCCGCAATCTCAGTGAGCCGATCACTCACCTTCATGACCGGCAGCAAGCCCGTGAGATCCGCCACGGCGACGCGAAAAATCGCGGCACGCTGGAACTGACGCAGCGTTTCCACCTGACGCTCGGGATCGTCTTCGGGAAGCTGCTCCATCAGCACGTCGAGCTCGGCCTCGAGGCTTGCGCGGCTCGGCAGCTGCATCAGGATGCGCTCGTCCAGCAACTCATCGAGCAGCATCGGATGTGCAGCAATCTGATTCGCGAGAAAATCTCCGTGGCCGCACAGCTCGATCAGACGCTTGCGGGCCGCGCTGCTCTCATGAAGCAGAGTGAAGTACACGGAGCGCTGGCCGATGGCGTCGATGATCTTCAGCACCCTGCGCAGCACGGGCAACGGTGTGGGGCTCGCGGCGACATCCGCCATCAACACGGGAAGCATTGCCTGAAGGCGCTTGCGGCCCGGCTCATCCAGCTTCCGGACAAGAGCGGATGCGCGCAGCTCGAGGAGCAGGCGGGCTGCTTCATTCGCCTCGGGCATGCCCGCGTGAGTGAGTGACTCGGCCAGCGCAGCCAGTTCGGCCTCGGTTTCCCAGAAGCGACCGAAATCCATCTTGACTGATGCGCGATCGGCAACGGCAGTGCCGCTGAACACGACTGATTCGAAGTGCCGGCTGACGTGATCCCGATGCCCATTGAGCTCAACGAGCACGGTGGCCCAGTCTGGCGAGCCCATGGCGAGCGCTATTCGCGCGCGGCCGAGCGCATCTTTCGGCAGCTGATGCTCCTGCGCATCCGCGAGCATCTGCAGCCGGTTCTCGAGGCGCCTGAGGTATGCGTACGCCGCGTGCAATTCGAGCACTGCCAGCGGCGTCAGGAGTTTGTTTCCATCCAGAAGCGGCAGCGCTTCGAGGAGCGATGCGGTTTGCAGCCGCTTGAACCTTCCGCCGCGAATGAGCTGAAACGCTTGTACGACGAACTCGATCTCGCGAATGCCGCCGGGGCCGAGCTTCACGTGGTCGGCCAGTTCGCGCCGCTCGACTTCGCGCTCGATGAGCTGTTTCATCTCGCGAAGACTCTCGAACACGCCGTAGTCGACGTACCGCCGATACACGAAGGGCCGAATGGCGTTCGAGTAGATTTCGGCGTAGCGCTCGAGTCCTGTGATTGCGCGCGCTTTCACATACGCGTAGCGTTCCCAGTCTCGCCCGTGACGCTGCAGGTAGTCTTCGAACGACGCAAAGTTCGACACCACCGCACCGCTATCTCCGAAGGGGCGCAGGCGCAGATCCACACGGAACACGATGCCATCGTGCGTGGGCGTTTCGAGCAGCCGGATCATCGCTTGCGCAAGGCGGGTGAAGAACTCTTGGTTCTCGATGGAGCGCGTGCCGTCTGTGTCGCCCGATTCCGGAAACAGCAGCACCAGGTCGATGTCGGAGGAAAAATTCAGTTCGCCGCCGCCGAGCTTGCCCATTCCAAGCACGAGCAACGGTTGTACCTCGCCGCTCGCGGAGCGTGGCTCGCCATAGCGAGCCACCAGAGATCGCCTCGCGTGAGTGTAGGCGGCACCGATGGCCGCATCGGCGAAGAGGGACAGCTCAGAGAGTGTTTCGTCGAGACTGGCCCAGCCTGCAAGATCTCGCCAGGCGATGCGCACCATTTCCCGCATTCGCCATCGACGCAGGGCTGCAAGGTAGTCCGCTTCGGTGGCCGTGGTGTCGGCTGTACCCAGCTCTGGTGCGCGGCTGGAGAAGTCCTTGCTCCAGAGGCGCTTTCGCAGGTCGTCGCTGGCGATCAACGAAAGCAGCAGCTCGGGTTTGCGCGTGCAGGACTGGGCGACGAAATCGCTGGCGGCGAAAACCAGCGGGAGCGAAGCGCGGAGTTCGCTCGGCGCTGCATCGAGTGCCGCGCCGAGCTGGGGATTGTTGGTTAGTGCCTCGAGTGCGGATTGAACCAGCGCGCGGAGCGCTGGCGCATCGAGAGGGCTCTCGTCAGTTCCAGACGGTTCCGCCGAGGTCGTGGAAGGAGGCTGTATCAAGACGCCGGCTCAAACCCTTGAACGTGGTGGATTGAGTGTAGACCTGCGCGCCCTGGGATGCGGACACCGAGCCCGAGTCCCCTTCGATGACACTGTTCTTGATGTGCACATTGGCCGCACGCGCGAGTACTCCGACACCATGCGCAATGATATGACTGTTCGTGATGTGAATCTCGCACCCGTCTTCGGCGCTGATGGCATCGCCTTCGAATTCGAGATTACGGCCGTCGATGTGCAGCAGGCGCTGGCCCTGGCAGATCATCGGCTCGTAGCGGTGCTCGATGGCCACGCCGCGCGTGGGCAGCGGAATGTCGGAGGAGCGCGAGGCAAGCCGTATCGCCACACGCGGCGCCGGGTCGCCGGCCTTGATCGAATACCCCGGGCCGGAGGCGAGCATTTTCCGGCCGCTGGCCGCGTCGGGGCTTGCTGCCTCATCTGGCGCGGCATTCGTGGCGAGCACCTTGCCGGTGGCGGAGCTGGTGATGACTCCGGTGCCGGTGCCGCCGCCTGCCGTGCCCGTATCTGAATCGGCCTGCTGGCCGATCGGGTAGCGAGCGGCCACGGCATCGGCGGGTCGCGCGATTTCGCCGGCAAGTGAGGGGTTGCTCGCCGAGGGCGCCGTATCTCGAGCGGGTGCGGCGGGCTCGGGTGCGGCGACCGCGGGGGCAGTAGTCGCGGCAGGTTGAGTCGTCGCGGGCTTCGCGTCATCGCTGCCCGGAATGCTGGCAACAATCTGATCCGCGCGCACGACCTTCAGCTCCCCCGTGTCTTTGATCTTCACGGTGAACGTGTTCTCGGTCTTGTCGTAGGCGACGACACTGAGCTGCTCGTTGCGCTCGAGCGCGGCGCGCGCAAAATCCTGGTCGCCGCCGCTTGCGAGTTTGTCGCAACCCGTGAGTGCGAGCAGCGCTGAGCCGACCGTGCAGAGTGCCAGCACCGGGCCGCGGATGGTTGCCATGAGAGCTCTCCAGAAGAGTCGTCGCCAGAAGGACTTCACGACCATAAACCGCAGCGAGGCGGATTGAAAGCGTGAATCCCTCAGCGACGCGCGAGTGTGTAAGTGCTGATTAAGACAGGGAACACTACGATTGATTCGCGCGGTCGGTGCTCTTGGACTGGCCGCAACCTCGGCTTCCGTCGTGCGCCAGTTGGTCTCGAGCGACCAGCGGTCACGCGCCGCGCAGATGGCCGCAACCACCAGGG
>JBDTUL010000312.1:0-7466 GCA_040007735.1 Gammaproteobacteria bacterium
AGCCCTCCGCCAGCAGAAAGCGGTTGCCTTCGATCAATCGCATGCCATCGGGTCCGCCAAGCGGCTCCGACACCTTCAGTTCAGTAAGCGCGCCCATTGCGCCGTCCGCCCCGGTGCCCACCCGCAGCAGCCACCGTCATGTCGTTACAGACCGAACGCGGCTCCTGAATCGGGCTGGTTCCAGCCCAGTCAACTCGCCACTCCAGCATAATCAAGCGAGCGGGCAGGGAGCCCCTATCATTATTCGGGCATCGGAAAGGGGCTCCAGCGATGTCAGCATATTTACGCGGATTGCTCGCGGGCGCAGTGTGCTGCGGCCTGCTGCCGGGCTGCAGCTCGTCCACAGTCGACTCGCCTCGCCTGCTCGCCGCGGACCAGAACGCCGCGCAATGGATGATGGACGGCCGCAGCTATGAAGCTCAGCGCTACAGTCCGCTCGAGCAGATCAACGAGAACACGGTGCACGGTCTCGGGCTTGCGTGGTTCGCCGAGCTCGACACCTTCCGCGGCGTCGAAGCGACGCCGCTCGCTGTGGATGGCGTCCTCTACAACACCAGCGCCTGGAACATCACCAGCGCCTACGACGCGAAAACCGGCCGGCCTCTGTGGACCTATGACCCTCAGGTACCCCGCGCATGGGGCCGCTATGCGTGCTGCGAACCCGTGTCGCGCGGGCTCGCCATGTGGAAGCGAAACATCCTCATCACCACACTCGATGGCCGGCTGATTGCGCTGTCGGCCAAAACGGGCGCGGTGGTCTGGAGCGTGCAGACCTTTGATAAAGACTGGCCTTACACCATCACCGGAACGCCCCGGGTGTTCGACGGCAAGGTGGTGGTCGGCAACAGCGGCGCAGACTTCGGCGTGCGCGGCTTCGTCGCCGCTTACGATGCCGACACGGGCAAGGCGCTCTGGAAGTTCTTTCTCGTACCCGGCGATCCCGCGAAAGGTCCCGACGGCGCGGCGTCCGATCCGATCATGGCGATGGCCGCGAAGACCTGGACCGGAAGCTGGTGGAAGATGGGCGGCGGCGGCACGGCCTGGGACTCGTTCACCTACGATCCGAAACGCAAACTCGTTTATGTAGGCACAGGTAACGGCTCCCCGATCGCTCAGCAGTTTCGCAGCCCCGGTGGCGGCGACAATCTCTTCCTCTGTTCGGTGGTAGCGCTCGATGCGGAGACCGGCGCGTATCGCTTGTGGGAAATGCCCGTGCAGAGCGCACCGGTCGCCGGCCCGATCACGTTTGCCATGGATGGCGAGCAGTACATTGCAGTGAACGCAGGCTGGGGTGGCGGCGCTGCGCAGGTAGAACGCATGCTCAACACGAACGTGAATCGCGCCTCCGCACGCCTGCTCGTATTCAAACTCGGCGGCAAGGTGCAGTTGCCACCGTTGTCCGCGGCGCAAGCCATTCCCGACCCCCCGCCTTTGCGCGCTGACGAAGACACCGTGAGACGCGGTGCCGACCTGTTCGCGAACACCTGCGCCCAGTGTCATGGCCAGCTCGCTGTCGGGGGCGTGAAGGACTTGCGCCACATGACTCCGGAATCGCACGCCTCGTTCAACGACATCGTGCTCAAGGGACTCAGAGTAGATAAAGGCATGGCGAGCTTCGCCAGCCTGCTGGGCCCGGCAGACGCCGAAGCGATCCACGCTTACGTGATCTCCCGTGCGAATGAGGATTGGGGCCGTAAGGAGGCCACGAAATGACACAAGCGTTCCCCGAGACAGCCGATTTCAGCGGGCACAACGCGCCGTCGCGCATCGAGTGCGACATCTACGACCTGGTCGTCGAAGGCGAGATTCCCCGCGACATCCAGGGCAGCTGGTACCGCTCGATCCCGGATCCGCAATACGCGCCGATGCTGGGGCACGATACCTACCTGAGCGGCGACGGCATGGTGAGCGTGTTCCGCTTCGACAACGGCCACGTGGATTTCCGCATGCGCTACGTGCAGACGGAACGCTGGAAGAACGAGCGAGCTGCGCGCCGCTCGCTGCACGGCCTCTATCGCAATCACTATACGGACGATCCGAGCGTGCGCGGCAAGGACCGTGGTGCTGCCAACACCACGCCCATCTATCACGCCGGGCGCCTGCTCGCCGCGAAAGAAGACAGCCACGCGTGGGAAGTGGATCTCAAGACACTCGAAACGCGCGGTGTGTGGGACTACGAAGGCAGGCTACGCAGCCAGACGATGACGGCTCACCCCCGCATCGACCCTGACACGGGCGAGATGTTCTTCTTCGGCTACGAAGCCGGCGGGCTAGCCACTCGCGACGTCGCCTACTGTGTGGCCAACCGCGACGGCGAGCTGGTGCGCGAAGACTGGTTTCAGGTGCCGTACTGCGCACTGATGCACGACTTCGCGGTGACGAAGGAACACGCGATCTTCCCGGTATTCCCGATCACCTCCGATCTGCAACGCCTGCAGGGCGGCGGCCCTCACTGGGCCTGGGAAGGCCATCGGGACAGCTTCATCGGCATCATGCCGCGCGAGGCAAGCGTTGAGCAGATGCGCTGGTTCCGCGCGCCGGCCGCCTCGGCATTCCATTTCATGAACGCCTTTACGGATGGCAACAAGGTGCACCTCGACTTCAGCGTGAGCGACGTGCCGGTGTTTCCGTTCATCCAGGAAGCTTCCAAGCTGAACGTGCGCCCCGACCAGATCGGCGGCGGCATCACGCGCTGGACTTTCGATTTGTCGAAGCCGGGCGACAGCATCGAGCGCCAGATGATCGCTCCGCCGGGCGACATGCCGCGAATCGCAGACCGGGATCACATGCGGGACTACGAGATTGGCTACTACGGATGCGTGGATGCGAGCCGTGGCCCGCCGCTGATGTCAGGTCCGGTGGGCGCTGGCTTCAACGTGCTCAACCGTCTGGAAGTTCGCAGCGGCAAACTGACCAGACTGACGATGGATCCGGGCGCAACGCTTCAAGAGCACGTGCATATTCCATCGACGACGCCGGGCCACGAGGGCTACCTCGCATTCGTAGTCGATTGGCATGCGACGAATCTATCGGAAGTGTTCATCGTGGATGCGCAGCACCTGGCTCGCGGGCCCATCGCTCGCATCAAGGTTCCGATGCGGCTACGCTCCGCGGTGCACGGCACGTGGGTTGGGGAGAGCGCGGCGTGATCTCGTTCGCGCGTTCGCGCGGAGACTCGCGCCAACGGGGCACCCACCCGCAGCGTCGAAAGTAGAAGCCCGACTCTACGGGTTAGCCGCCGTCCAGCACACGTGTCAGCGGCCGGCGCAGCAGCAGGGCAAGCGTGCCGCCGATCGCCGCGACGCCGGCACTCAACAGCCAGAAGGCAAGCGGCCCCAGAGTTTCGTAGAAAGAGCCCAGCCAGCCGACCAGCAGGTTGCCCACGAATAGGGACAGGAACGCGACGCCCATCATGGTCGACTTCACCCGCGCGGGCGCGGCGTGCGAGACGAGCGAGAGCAGGGTCGGCCAGTAGTAGAGGAACGCAATGCCCAGCAGCACATCGTAGACCAGAGGATAGAGACCCGACACGCGCCCACCCGGCAGGCACCCAATGACCAGCAACAGATTGGCAGCGCATGCGATCCACGCGCCGGTCGCAATCTTGCCGATCTCCGCAGGTTCGCCGCCATGGCTCTGCTGCCAGCGCCAGAGCGCAATCAGCGGCGGCACCGCCACGATGCTGACGAATGAATCGATCGAAGCAAACCACGCGACGGGAATCTGAAACCCGATCACGTTGAGGTCAACCTGTTGATCGATCCAGACCAATCCAATGTTGGTGTTCTGGTAGTAGGCCGCGGACTGAAAGATCGTGAGCAGCATCACTACGGTCAGCGCGGCGACCATACGCCATTGGGCGCCATTCAGCTTTGCGTGCGCAATGACCGCGGCGCCTTTCACCGCGGAGGTCTGTTCCGTCAACGTGCGGTAGCCTGCGAGGTAGGTTATGAGACCCAGGAGCATCAGCACGCCGGCAAGGCCAAATCCCGCGTGCCACCCATACACCTGCGCGAGCAGACCGCACGCCAGCGGGCCGGCGACCGCGCCAACATTGATGGCGGTGGAAAAGATAACGAAGCCTCGCGTGCGCCCCGCGCCGTCGTTATCTGCGTAGAGCGCGCCCACCTGCGCCGAGATGTTGCCCTTCAGGAAGCCGCACCCAACAACCAGCAGCAGCAACGCGACGAGGAACGACTGGTCGAACGCCATCGCAATGTGGCCGGCGCTCATCAGCATGGCGCCGAGCACCACGGCGTTGCGCTTGCCGATCCAGCGGTCCGCGATTAAACCGCCGAAGAAGGGCGTGAAGTAGACGAACCCGGTGTAGAGCCCGTTGATCTGCGAGGCCAGTGCAACCGTGCTCATCGGGCCGAAGACGCTCTCGATGCTCGCCCGGAAAGCGGCGAAACCCGCGACTTTTTCGACGTGGCCTGGGAGGAAAATCTGCTGGGTCATGTAGAGCACCAGCAGCGCCTGCATGCCGTAGAAGGAAAAACGCTCCCACGCTTCCGTGAAGGCGAGATAGGCAAGGCCGCGGGGTTGACCGAAGAACGTCGTCAAGATGCGGAAAACTATACCACTATCGAGTTTCCGCCCTTTCGATGGGCCCCTGGAGGCGATAGTAGTATTCGACCTTGCCCTTGCGGCGGAGGGTCTCCAGCAGCAGGGGACGGCCCAGCACTTCGCGCAGCACGCCGTTGCGGCGGCCGAGCTCGACGCGCACCGTCGCCGTTTCGGGCAAGGGCTCTTCGCGCACGAATTCAACCAGCGCCCGTTCGGATTCGGCGTCGCCGGGTTCGGCGGATGCTCCTTCGAATTCGAGTTTGCGCAGGCCGGAACGGATCTCCAGTGCAGTCATGGCTCACCCAACGTCGACGCGGCGGAAAAATGAGCCCGGATGATGCGGACGATCTCCTGCGGCTCGCCGGGTCTCACGTAGAAATCGAAGGTCGCGTAGGGGTCGGAGCGCTGGCCGGGTTCCGGCCAGCCCGTCACCGCGATGAACAGCGTCTGGCTCGCCCACGATTCTTCTTTGATCAAGCGCACCGCCTCCCACCCATGCACCCCAAGGATGGCGAGGTCGATCACGCAGACCTGCGGCCGGCAGAGGGCCGCTTGTGTCTGTATTTGTTTGGTGTCCTGCGCAAGGTGCGTGTCAAACCCCGCCGCGGACAGATGCGCGATCAAGTGATCCGCCGAGTCCGACTGGTCGTCGGCAACGAGCACGCGCACCTGATCAGCTCCGTACCTGCCATACACCGTCGCCTGTGCGACAGGCGCGGCCGTCCGACAGGTTGAAGCGCGAGCCCTGCGAAGCGCGAACCTCGTATACGCGGCAGGACGAACCGCCCTCCTTCCACTGGCCACCGGGTGTGACCACGTAGTCGACCCCGCTGCGCTCGTTGCGCCAGCGCACGCTCTTGCCCTCGTGAGCCAACTCCAGCGCATGCCCGATGCAGCCGCGATCGGCATCATCCATTCTCTGCCCGACCTCGTGCCCGATGACGCCGCCGATGATCGCGCCGATAGCAATTGCTATCGGGCGGTTCTGTTCACCGACTCGGGAGCCGACCACTCCGCCAACGGCGGCGCCTATGACCGTCGCCACGACGGCGCGATTGCAGGTGCCTTCGGTTACACCGTAGTCCTCGCTCCACTGCGCTCCGCGGTACCCGACGTAACGATGTTTGTTGCCGTGTTTGTCATTGCCGCCGCCGTGTTTTTCGCGGTAGCCATGAGCGGGAGCCCAAGGCGGCGGATCTGCAAAAGCCGGAGCAGCGGCTTGCAAGGCGAGTGTGAGTGCGAGCCCCACCGCGCAAGCGCGGGCGGCGTTGGATCTTGGGCACGGCGACATGCTCTGGGCCTCCCCTCAGTTGTTTATCGTCGAACACGCGGCTCTGAGGCCGCTGCGACACAAGGGTAAGCGTACCGTATGCGAGACGTCCTGTCCCATATGCGGCAGAAATAGTCGTGGGCGACCCGTCAGTCCGAGAGAGGGCCTCCGGTCAGTGGCTCACGCGCAGCAGACTTGCGATTCCGGCGACCAATTCACGCGCCTCGATGGGCTTGGAAAGATGCATCTGATAACCCGCCAGCAACGAACGCTGGCGATCTTCGGCGCGTGCGTAGGCCGTGACCGCGATCGCGGGAATCGGGCCTGAGCGGGAATCATCAAGCGCCCGCACGCGGCGTATCAACTCGTAGCCATCGACTTCGGGCATGCCGATGTCACTTAACAGAATGTCGAAGCGATCGCGTCGCAGATGCTCCAGCGCCTGCAGGGCACCGCTCGCGCACTCGGTACGCGCGCCGCGGCCTTCGAGAATGCGGGCCATCAGCACACGGCCGTCCGCTTCATCATCGACGATCAGCACGGACACGCCATCCAGCCGCGGCAGCTCGATCGCATCGAGTACTTCGACCGCGGGCTCGACGCGGCGGCCGCGCTCCGCGTCGTCCTCGCTCACGTGCGAGATGGGCAGAGCCACCACGAAAGTGCTTCCCTCACCCTCGCCCGGGCTCTTCACCCGCACCGATCCACCATGCAGCTCTACGAGATTCTTGACGATGGAGAGGCCGAGCCCCAGCCCGCCGTGACGACGCGTGGTCGTGGCATCGCCCTGCCGGAACCGGTCGAATACAAAAGGCAGGAATTCGCCGCGGATGCCGATGCCGCTGTCCTCCACGACGATTTCGACATGGGAATTCACTCGCTCCAGCACCACCTGGATGCGCCCGCCCTGCGGGGTGAATTTCACCGCGTTGGAGAAGAGGTTCCAGAGAACCTGCTGCAACCTGTTCGGGTCGCCGCGCACGTGCCCGATGCGCGAATCGAGCAAGGGGTGGAGGCGGATCTTCTTTGCTTCGGCGGACTGCCGTACCGCCTCGATGGCGTGAGTGATCACCTCGTGCAGCTGCAACGACTGCACTTCGAGATGAATCTTTCCCGAGATGATGCGGCTCATGTCCAGCAGATCCTCGATGATCTGCGCCTGCGCGCGGACATTGCGCTCGATCGTTTCCAGCCCCCGAGTGAGATCGGCAGTCGTCACGTCATGCTGCCGCAACAGCGTCGCCCACCCCTGGATGGCATTCAGTGGAGTGCGCAATTCGTGGGACAGGGTGGCCAGGAACTCATCCTTCATGTGACTGAGACGCTCGGCCTCCGAGCGCGCCGCGCGTTCAGATAGCAGGAACGCCTCGCGCTCGGCCGCCACGGTTTTCAGCTCCGACTCGCTGGCTCGCAACGCCTGAAACAGCCGGGCATTGTCGATGGCGATGGCCGCCTGCGCGGCGACGGCCACGACCAGGCGCTCGGCCCGTTCATTGAACACGCCTGGCTTGGGATGGCCGAAGAACAACCCGCCGAGCACTTCGCCGGTATGCGAAATCACAGGGACGGCGAGATAACTGCAGACTGGCAGGTGACCCTCCGGCATGCCGGAGTGCGGAGCGTTCTTGCC
>JBDTUL010000313.1:0-7428 GCA_040007735.1 Gammaproteobacteria bacterium
ATGAAGTTGAGCCCGCCCGTGGGCGACACGGTGAGCTCGATCTCGCCCCCTTTGGACGTGGCATCCGAGTTGCCCACCTGCGGCGTCAGGGCTACCAGCGAAAACGCCTGATAGTCGTGGTAGTCGTAGTAGAACGCCGCCGCGTTGAGCCGCGCAATGCCCTCGAACAGATCGGTCTTCAGGCCCACTTCGTACGCCTTCAGCTTCTCCGGACCGTGCTTCAGATTCTCGTTCGCCACGCCGCCCAGCGGATCCAGAGACCAGTTGCCGCCCTTGATGCCGCGGTTGAACGCCGCATACAGCAGCGTGTTCTTCGCCGCCTTCCAGTTCACTTGCGCGCGCGCCGCGTAGTCGCCGTAGTCGATGCTGTCGATGCCCGGAATGTCGACGTCGTTGATGTTGAAGGTTTCGGTGAGCGGAATGCCCTCCGGCACATCCGAGTAGACGCGGTTCATCTTCAGGTGCTTGTCGTCCTGGGACCAGCGCAGCCCGGTGATCAGCGTCCAGTCCGGCGCAAAGTCGAACTCCACCTGGCCGAAGCCGGACCAGTTCTTCGAAGTGATGTCGCCGCGCGTCTCGATGATCTGCGTATCGCTCGTGCCACCCAGAATCAGGGCACCCGCCGCGGACTGGTATGTATCCCACTCCATGTCGAGGTAGTACGCACCCACCTGCCAGCGCAGCCGATCCTGCGCGCCGGACAAGCGAAATTCCTGCGACCACTGGTCGAACGCGCTGACCGTGTTGTACGGGAAGAAGCCGAACCCACCGCCCGAATCCTCGATGTAGAACTTGTTCATCTTCATCGCGTTCGAGATCGACACGAACTCCATGCCATCCCCGAGTTTGGCAGTGACCTGCGCGTTCAGCGTCTTCACATCGCGATTCATGTAAGGGTTTTCATCGGACCAGTGCCGCCACGCGCTGCCGGTGATTGGCTTGCTGTCGAAGGTGTTGGTTGGGCCGGCATCCGGATTGGCCGGATCCACGGCGTTGTGAAATGCGCCCAGGCCCGTGTCGGCATTGAACCCAGCGAGCGAAACCACGTACTCGCCCGTGGGAACATCATGGTCCCGCGAATACGACCCCGTCAGGTCGACCAGCACATCCTCCGTCGCGTCGATCTGCATCGTGCCGCGAATGGCAAACCCGTTGGCTCCATTCGATGTGCGCCCCGTCGCCGTTCGATCGAACGCCGTGCCGGCCTTCACATAGCCATCGGACTGTTCCCACCGGCCCGCAACCCGACCGCGCATGCGATCGGAAAACGACCCGCCCACCGCGCCCTCGACGCTGTACGTGTTGAACTGCGCAGCGCCCGCTTCGACGTATCCGTTGAATTCCTTATCCGTCGCCTTGTGCGTGAGGAAGTGAATCAGACCACCGGTCGCATTGCGCCCGAACAACGTGCCCTGTGGCCCGCGCAGCACCTCGACGCGTTCCATGTCGAAGAGCTGCGTGTTGATGGCATTCATGCTGGCGACATAGGCGCCATCCATGTACACCGCGACAGGCGCTTCAAGGTTGTCCTGGAAGTTTGTTTGAGACACGCCGCGCAAGCTGAAGACGGTGAACGCCGGCGAGAACGTGGAGAGCTGCAACCCCGGAATCTGCTGAGTGATGCCGGTGGTGTTCTTGATGCCCAGGTTCTCGAGCTGGTCGCCCGTGAACGCGCTCACGGAAATGCCGACGTCCTGCAAGCTTTGCGCACGCTTCTGCGCGGTGACGACCACTTCTTCGAGCTGAGCACTCGCCATGCCAGGCACCAAAGCACTGAGCAGTGTGGCCAGGACGAGCAGCGACGGTGATTTCGACAGTCTGGATTTCATCTTTTGTTTTCTCCCCTGAACGGAAATCAGCTCAATGCTTACGCTTGTCGATGACGCGTTTGGCTTTGCCCGCGGATCGCTCGATAGCGCCTGGTGGATGCACGGTTACGGCAACCGACACACCTATGTAGGCCTTCACTTCGCGCGCGAGATCGCGCGCACAACGCTCGCGCCCGGCATCACTCGCATCCCCGGCCACGGCGCACTCCACGTGCACGGCCAGCGAATCGAGGTGGGCATCCCGCGAGACTTCTATCTGGTAGTGAGGCGCGAGCCCCGCCACCTTCAGCACCAGCTCTTCGATCTGCGACGGGAAAACATTCACGCCGCGAATGATCAGCATGTCATCGGATCGGCCGACGATCTTGGCCATGCGGCGCATGGAGCGCGCGGCCGGAGGCAGCAGGCGCGTCAGGTCCCGCGTGCGATACCGGATGATCGGCAGCGCCTCCTTGGTGAGCGAGGTGAACACCAGCTCGCCCTCGGAACCCTCCGGTAATACGGCGCCCGACACCGGATCGATGATCTCGGGATAGAAATGGTCCTCCCAGATCACCGGCCCATCCTGCGTGTCGACACATTCCTGCGCGACACCGGGCCCCATCACTTCGGAGAGGCCATAGATATCCACCGCGCGCAACCCGACGCGCGCCTGGATATCCGCGCGCATCGCTTCGGTCCACGGCTCCGCGCCGAAGATGCCAATCTCGAGCGAGCACGAGCTGGGGTCGAGGCCCTGGCGCACGAACTCGTCCGCGATGGCGAGCATGTACGACGGCGTCACCATGATGATGCGCGGGGCGAAGTCCTGAATGAGTTGCACCTGGCGCTCGGTCTGTCCGCCCGACACGGGAATCACCGTGCAGCCCAGGCGCTCCGCGCCGTAGTGCGCGCCGAGCCCGCCAGTGAAAAGGCCATAGCCATACGCGATGTGGACGAGATCGCCGGCCCGCCCGCCAGCTGCGAAGATAGAGCGAGCGACGAGCCCTGCCCAGATATCAATGTCGCGCCGGGTGTAGCCCACCACGGTCGGCTTCCCGGTGGTACCCGACGAAGCGTGAATGCGCACCACTTGCTCGCGCGGTACGGCGAAGAGGCCAAAGGGATAGTTGTCCCTCAGGTCTCGCTTGGCCGTGAAGGGGAAGCGGCTCAGATCCTCGAGCGCTTTGAGATCCTCGGGCCGAACGCCTGCGGCATCGAACGCGCGCCGATAGTGCGGCACATTCGTGTAGGCGTGATTCAGGGACCAGCGCAACCGCTCGAGCTGAAGCGCCCGCAGTTCATCGATGCTCGCAGCCTCGATGGGCTCGTAAACCTCACGCGAGAGCGTGGACGGTGAACGAGGCGGCGCCACGACGGTTACGAGCCTTTGCCGGTGGGGGGTTGCGCGGCCAGCAGGCGTTCTCGCGTGGCGCGCACTTCAACGAGTGCATGCGAGCGATACCCTGCGACCTCTTCTTCCGTGAAGCGCTTGTAGTCCGATTTTCCCGGAGCGGTGCTCAGGTTCAGGATCATCCAGTTGAGCAGCTCCGCCAGTTCCGCGTTGTTCAACGTGGATTGCGCCGAGCCCGGCACCTGCACGAGGAAGCGGCGCCCCTCAGGCATGCGAGCGAAGGGCAGCAAAGTCGTTCTGATGGAAGGCACGCGCCCCGGGACGCCCGCCCCATCTGGCGTGTGACAGCCCATGCATTGGAGCTTGTAGTTCATCGACGGCTCATACGCCTGCACCGGTGCAAACGGGCCGCAAAGAAGCGTCAGCGTGCCGGCAGCCAACATTCGGTGAACGATTGTTTTGCTCCCATGCCGCATGCGCCTACCTGGCTTCGCCGACGATGCGCGCGGTGGAGCAGTGATACGGAATGTTCGCCTTGGTGCTGCCCGCGCACCAGTTGTAGTCGTTGGACTGGAACGGAACGTAGAGTGGCGTATCCCGCTCGTTGCGATTGCAGAAGCACTGGCCGCACGTGCTCTTGCCGCAGCAGTCATTGTAAGAAATGGCGTAGTCCTTGCCGTCCGCGGGGTTGTGGCAAGTGCCCACCCACGTGACCAGCGACATCTCAGTGCCGGGCGGACACGCGCTTTGCGTACCGCCGCAACAGTTACAGAGGAACCCGTCGACGGCGCAGTGGCGCCAGTAATCGCAACTGCTCGGGTCATCGATGCCCGCCGGTTTCCCCGCAGGTGGCTTGCTTTCGGCCGCTTTCGCGCCACGCGCGACGGGCAGCAGCGGCAACAGGGAAGCGCCCATCATCACTGCCCCAAGCGAACCGAGCAGGCTGCGACGCGAAGTGCGCCGGGCCACGGACCGCGTGGACTTCTCGGTGAGGTAATCAAGCCATTTCATGCAACACCCGGCTCATTGGACTGGACGACTCAGACCGCACGCTTCGCCTGCGATTCGAGGTATTCCTGCACCGAGGCGACGCCGAGGCGCTTCGCTTCGAACAGGCTTTCGAGATGCTCGCGAGAGTTGATGAGGCCACGCGCAAGCACTACGCCCTGCTCATCCAGCAACACCGCATAGGGCAGCCGATTGATCTGGTAGGCGATACCCAGGGGCGGCGACAGCACATATGTCATGTGGCCCAGGCCGTGCGCCCTTCTGAATTCCGCGTGAGTGGTAATGTCCCCATCGCTCGCCAGGATGATGTCGAGCCACGCCGCCTCACTGCGCAGGCTCGATCTCAGCACCGGCAGCAGCGTCTTGCAGACGGGGCACGTGGGCGACACGAACATCACCAGGGTGTTCTTGCCATCCTCGCGCACATCGCCGATGCGGCGCGCGGTGCCTTCGATGTCTATGACCGCGACAATGGGAGCATGCTCGCCTACAGACAGGCCTTTCGCGAGCATCAGCGCGCCGGTCGGCGAAATTCGATCGTGCAGCACACCGATCTGCCGCGCGAGCGCGAACACGACCAGCGAGAGCCCGACCACCAGGGCCCACAACACTATGTGGGAAATCATGAGCGCGTTCATGGGTGCTCCATCAGGAATAAGGGGCGCGGTGCCGCTCGCCCGAGCAGCAGATCGGCGGAGGCGTATAGCAACGACGTGACGATCAGCCCGCCGGCGATCGTCGCGAGATCCATGAGCCTGAACCCCCGATGCAATTCGGGGATCAGCAGCAACAGCAGCGCTGCGGCCAGGAAAATATTTCGCACGACCATCCAGCTACCGATGGTTCGCGGCTGCAGGCCACAACCGCAATCCATATCGCGACGGCCGCGCGACAGGTTGACGGCGATGGCGCCCGAATATAGCAACAGCAACCCGGCGCCGGCGAAGCCACTGACCGGCCGGGTGGCCGGCCAGAGAAGGCCTGCGCTCACCGCAAACTCGGCGGCGCCAATCAGCCCGCCGACGAGCCTCACCGAAATCGTCGGCACGATCCGATATTCTTTGAGCGTGGCCAGGAACAGGCTCGGCGCGCGCATCTTGGTGAACACGGCAGACCCGAACAGCAACACGCCCGAGAGGGCAATCAGCGCCGAAACAACGGGGTCGAGCATCACTGCAAGCCTCCGATCAGGGCAGGACGAGAATGGTGGGCGTGGTGCCCACGTTCGCAATCGAGCGCAGGTTCGCGCCGCTCGTGGCGTCGTACACATCGATGGTGGTGCTGTCGATGAACGATGTGAACATCAGCGGCTTCGCATCCCGCGTCACCTGGATGGAGCCCGCCGGGCTCTTCAGCATGATGCGTTGGACGCGAGCCTTCTTCGCAAGATCGTACACCCACACTTCCGGGCCCGGGTCCTTGTGAGAGTACAGCGCGCCCTGATGCATGATCGAATAGATGCGGTTCAGGCCCACATGCTGGGCGAGTTGCTGCAGGCCACCCGGGCGCCACTTCTGCTGCTTGTCCGCAGCGCTCAGCAGGGACCATTTCGTGCCGGCCACCAGACCGTTGGCCGTGATGCTCACCGGATAGAGCGTTCCACCGAACGACACGAACATCCACGTGCTGCCGATGCGCACGCCACTCTCAGTGACCGGGTCTTTGCTCACGTCGAACATGCGCGCCGTGCGCTTCTGGCTGGCGGCGTGGCCTGTGTCGTCCAGCTTCACATCCAGCAGCGCCCCATCTGCGCACAGGCTGAAGAACGAGCGAGGGCCGGTGGGATACACGAGCGCGCAGCCGGCCGTTTCGATTTCGCTGACGAACTTGCGGCTCTTCGTATCCACCACCGAGACGGACTGCCCCGGATTGAAGTTGTAGATGAGCAGGAAGCGATCGTCGTCCGTGAACTCCGAGTTCGACGGCCTCGGCACGTTCGAGGAGCGCTTGGCGGGAATGGCTATCTCTGAGATCACCGCCAGCTTGCGCGCGTCGTAGACCGTGACCACGTCCGTGCGCTCACCGCGTGTGCCGCGTGAGAAATACGACTCGGGCGAGAAGATGAGCTTGCCGTCGCGCGTCGGGTTGTGCCGGGCGAAGCCAAAACCGGTGCTGAGCAGGCCCAGATATTTGCCGCTGTCGCCGTCCAGCAGAATGGACTGGCCGTCGGTCATGTGTGGAAACACGAAGTCGTTGACCCACACCCAGTGCGGCGAGGCGGGCGGTAAAGGCGCGATGACACCGATGGGGTCGGCCGGAAGCGCCGCGCGCGCAGGGGCGCCCTGCAGCAAGACCGCCGCGAGCCCGAAAGCCAAAGCCAGCGCACAGGCTGTCGCGCGAGCCCGGACTACGGTGGTGGCGGCGCTGAGGCCGGCCTTCAATTGCATTTGCATCACCCGCATGGTCCCGCCTTTCTCATGGGCCTGGTTTACCGTTGGGAATGTCATTTTGAGCCTGCAGGCGCCGGCGGCGCCAGTTTTCCGGTGCGAAAGCTGCCGTTGAGGAAGAAATCGCCCTTGCACAGCCACTGGCCGTCGACTTTTGCCCACAGGAACAGGATGGCGAACGTGAACGGCGCGCCCTTGCCGGCGGCGGGCATGACGTGGAAATCCGCCCAATCCCAACCCGCATCACCGGACACGAAGGTGTGCACCGAGTCGATTTTGACCGTGTTGTCCTTGACCACTTCCTGGTACAGGGGGCGAATCTGGTCGCGGCCGATGAAGATGCCCTCGCCCTCACCCACCGAAATGACGTCGGGGCTGTAGAACTTCGTCACGATGGTTTCCGCGTCGTGCGCCGCGAAAGCCTTCTCCTTCAGCGCGTAGCGGGCGCGGATGGCTCTCTTGAATGCGGTGAGCTCTGCGCTATCGGGAGAAGCAGCCGCCTTCGCCGCCGCGGCGGTGGTCGGCGGTGCGTCCGCGGCGGTTGCAACAGGTGCGCGCATCGACAACAGCGCGGCTGCCGCGAGCAAAGTAATCGCCAGCCGATTCATCACGCCACCTCCAGAATCTGCTGAGCCGCACGTTCGCCCTCGCCCGCAGCGGTCTCCCACATCTGCATGCCGCTGATCTCCGAGTGACCGAACGACAGGCGATTGAAACGTTTCGCGACGATATCCTTCGCCGCAGGCTTGCCATCCGAGCGGCATGATCGTCATGTTCGTCACGCCCATCGGCCACGGCTGGTATCAATTTCTGGCGCTGAATGCCCCGTATCTGGACATCGCCGCGACGCCATCGCCGAACGCCACGCCGG
>JBDTUL010000314.1:0-7378 GCA_040007735.1 Gammaproteobacteria bacterium
CCGGTCGTCGTGGAATCGGTTGTCGCCCGAGCCCTCGAGCTCGGCGCGCGCCGCGCACTCCCCGGCGAATTCACTCAGCGCGCGTTCCTCAACGAGAAGCTGGATCTCGCTCAGGCCGAATCCGTTGCGGATCTGATCGACGCGGGTTCCCGTGAAGCCGCGCGGGCGGCAATGCGTTCGCTTCAGGGCGAGTTCTCGGCCATGGTTCAGGGCCTCACTGAGGCGGTGATCGAGCTGCGCATCTACGTTGAGGCCGCCATCGACTTTCCCGAGGAAGAGATCGATTTCCTCGCTGATCATCGCCTCGAGGAAAAGCTGCAGACGGTGCGCGAGCATTTCGATGGCGTCGAACAGAGCGCTCGCCAGGGCCGCCTGCTGCGCGAAGGAATGACGGTGGTGATCGCCGGGCGTCCGAACGCAGGCAAATCCAGTCTGCTCAATCGGCTTGCCGGATATGACGCGGCCATCGTGACGTCCATCGCCGGCACCACGCGTGACGTGCTTCGTGAACGCATCCTCATCGACGGCATGCCGCTGCATGTGCTCGACACTGCGGGCCTGCGCGATAGTCCCGACGACATCGAGAAGGAAGGCATTCGTCGCGCGGAGGCGGAGTTCGCACGCGCGGACCGGGTGCTGTTCGTCATCGATGCCTCCCAGGATCCGACGGGCGTCGCCTATCAGGAAGAGCGCAAGCGATTGCCCGCAGACGTTCCGGTGACACTCGTCTTCAACAAGTGCGACCTCGCGGTCGGCATTCCCATTGCCGACACGCTCTCCGGACCGCCGCGCGTCAGCCTGTCCGCCCTTTCCGGCCAGGGGCTCGATGCGCTTCGCCGTCACCTAGCGGACTGCGTAGGGTTTCAAACCGCAGAGGCCGGAACGGTGTCCGCTCGCAAGCGACACGTGGATGCCCTGGTCCGCGCACGGGCTTGCGTCGAAGAAGGCGCACGCCAACTCACTGAGCGGCGCGCCGGCGAGCTGGTGGCGGAAGAGTTGCGGGCCGCCCAGCAGGCGTTGGGCGAGATCACTGGTGACTTCACTACCGAAGATCTGCTCGGGCGCATCTTCTCCAGCTTCTGCATCGGGAAATAGCGGAATGTTCTGCCCTGACCAGCGGCACGCCATGCCCGATGAGGTCCTGACCATCAAGGAAGCCGCCGCGCTCCTGAAACTCGCCGAAAAGACCGTCTACACCAAGGCCCCGCCGCCGAGACGCCAAGCCGATGGCCGCAAGCGAACGAACACCCCGGCGAGGTGAGCTGGACGAAGAGGCAACTCTCCGGAAAATCCGGATAGTTCGAACCGAGGGGCTCTCGCGAGGTCCCGCGACGTCGCGTTCTACAACCTCGACGCCATCATCTCCGTCGGCTACCGCGTCAACAGCGCGCAGGCGACGCAGTTCCGCATCTGGGCCTATCGCGGCTTATAAGAAATCTTCGCGGCCTGAGCATCGTAAGCCGTCTGGGCCAGCGCCCGGGCATCCCGAAATAAATCATCCGCTGGCAATCCCAAGTGCGTAACGAGCCGGGAAATCGCATGCTCGTTGGACTCCAGCGCACCATCCGCCAGGATATGCGTGACCGTCACGCCTTCCCGCTCCAGCTCCCGCGCCACCAGAATCGTTCGATGACAATCGAGGGGCTCGCGCTCGGCGCACATGAGCGCGACACGCTGATCCGTCATCGCCGTCCGCAATCGCTCCAGGCCGCGCCGGAAAAGCGGTGACCGCGCGAGCCGGGCATAACTGACCCGCCCGTTTTCGAAGCAGTCCGGATCGGTGCTCCGCGCGCCAAGCTCCTCGCCCAGGAACTCGTAACGAATGCCCGCGGCCGCCAGGCTGTGCGACAGCGCCGCCCGATTGAACTGCGGATTGAAGCGGCTGAACGGCGTAGATCGCACATCCGCCAGCATCTCAACACCGTGCTGAACCAGTAGCCCGACGAAGCGCTCGATAGGATGCCTCGAGTGCCCAACGGTATACACAACGCGTTCGCCGCCCTCTATCGAGGGACCCGTCTCATCGCTCACCATGGTTGTTCCGATCGCCCCCTATAATGGTCCGCATGGGTCGCCGAGCCGCACTTCCGCCGCACGTCCGGACCGCGCTCGAGAGTTTCTTCGGGGACCCGGTGGCGCGGGTCCGCATCATCGAATATTCGTGGATCGCCCGCCTTCACATCCGCGCGGTCGCCACCACTCGCCGCCGCCGCATCTACCTGCGTGGGAGTGCTGCGGATTTCTTCGAAGACCCGGCGCTCATGCTTCATGAGTACTGCCACGTGCTCAAACAATGGGAGCCCGGCATTCTCACCACCGCACGTTACGTGCGTGAGTGGATGCGGCGCGGGTATTGGGACAACCGGTTCGAAATCGAGGCCCGCGAGTTCACGTCGGACAATCTATACCGATTTCGGGCGCTATTGACCCGCACGCACGCCGGTGCACGGTGGCCCCCGGCCTGACGGATGCGCGGGCGAATCAGCCCAGCAACGACTCGCGATGGTAGAGCCGGCCCGCAATGCCGGCGAGCACGAGCCCAAGCGCGAGCGTGAAGCCTACCGACAGGGCAACGTACGACAGCGGCAGGCTCTCATCGCGCAGCAGGCTGGTGATCAGGAAGTGCTGGCTCAATGAAGGCGCGGCCATCAGAGGCAGCGTAGGGCGCAACCCGAGGGCGCCGGCGAACATCAACGGCAGGGTCGGTACCAGCAGCACCAGGCCCAGGTAGGTCTGCGCTTCGCGGTAGCTGCGTGTATAGGCCGCCACGATGGTCATGAGCGACGCGCCCAGCGGCACCAGCGGCAGGGAATACAGAATCACCTTCACTGCGATGAGCGGCCCGAAATTTACGCTCATCCCGAACGCCTCCAGCCCGACCAGGCGCAGGAGCACCGACAAGGCGGTGACACTGAGGATCAGGGACAGGGACATGTACGCGCAGGCGGCGAGAATCTTGCCGTAGATCAGGTGATCTCTTCGCACCGGCACCGTCAGCAGCGGCTCGAGCGAGCCACGTTCGCGCTCGCCCGCGGTGGCGTCGATAGCCAGATACAGGCCGCCCATGAGCATGGTGAGCAGAATGATGTAGCTCATCGTGCCCAGCGCGAGCACCGAGCGGCTCGCGGGCGTCGAGACATCCACATCCTGGACGGCGATCGGCGCGAGCGTGAAAGGGTCTACTCCGCGCGCGAGCATCCGCAGTCGTATCAGCGTTGAGGCGTACTGCCCGAGGATCGCCTTTACACGGCTGACGTCACGCCCCGTAAGCTGTTGCGAAGCGTCTGAATACAGCACGAGAGGCGCGGGCGTGCCCGCCGCGAAGCGCGGGGCGTAGTCCTCCGGAATCATCAGGATGATTTTCAGCTTCTGCTGCTGAACGGCTGTCCGTGCGCGGGCGTCGTCGTAGTCCACACGCAGCACCGTGACGCCATAGGAAGTGAGGTGTCTCACCAGATTCGGCGCGCGCTCCGCGTGCGAAATGGCGAGGTCCAGTTCCTTGTCGCCTTGCGTGTCGCCTCGCTGAATCATCAGAGACAGCACGGCGGCAAACAGCAGCGGCGCGAACAGTGGCCCGAAGATCAGGGCGGTGAACAGCGTGCGCCGGTCTCGCAGATTCTCGCGAAACTCTTTGCAGAACACCGTGAGGATCGCGCGCATTACTCCAGCCCTTCGCCGGTGCCGATCAACTGCACGAACGCTTCTTCCAGGTTGCTTTGTCCGGTGCGTTCGCGAATCTGGTCCGGCGTGCCGGCGGCGGCCACGTTGCCATGCGCGATGACTACAACCTCATCGCAGAGCGCCGCCACTTCCTGCATCACGTGACTGGAGAGCAGCACGCAATGCCCTTCGTCGCGCAGGCGCACGAGCAGGGCGCGCAGGTTCCGCACGGCCATCACGTCCAGCCCGTTCGTCGGCTCGTCGAGCAATACATTGCGGGGACGATGCACCAGGGCGCGTCCCAATGCGGTCTTCATACGCTGCCCCTGGGAGAGCTTCTTCGCCGGACGATCCGCGAAGTCGCGCATCTCGAGCAATGTGATGAGCTCATCGGCGCGTTGCCTGGATTCGGCGCGCGCGAGTCCATGCAGGGCGCCGAAGTACTGGATGTTTTCGCGCGCGGTGAGATGCTGATAGATGCCGGCCGCGTGAGGCAGCACACCCATTCGACGCCGGGCTTCGAGCGGCTGCTGTACGACGCTCGTGCCATCGATGAGCGCATCGCCTGAGTCCGGTCTTAGCACCGTATAGAGAATGCGCAGCGTGGTGGATTTCCCCGCGCCATTCGGGCCAAGCAGTCCGGTGATACGCCCATCGGGCGCACGCAGGCTCACATCGCGCACCGCTTTGACTGCGCCGAAGCTCTTCGAGAGATTGTTTGCTTCGATCACGCGTGCCTCTTCATGGCGAAGGGCCTGCTGGCGATGTGAAGAACGGCATCGGGGTCGCGCGCAGGGTGCACGACGTATCCAGGTTGTCGACCGAGGCGCGATCCACGAACTGCGCCATCACCCGATCGATGCAAGGCGCGCCGAGCTGCCCGTGGCCGAGATCCGGCAGCACGATGTGCAGGCTGTGTTTGAGACCCACGCTGGCCTTGCGCGCGTTAGCGGGCGGAGTCACCGGATCGTTTCCGCCAGACAGCAGCAACACTGGCACATCGGATTTCAGCGGTGCGTGAAGATCTGCATCCATGGGGCCGCGAGGCCAGCCGTTGCACAGGCTCTTCAGGGAATCCACCTGCGTGGTGCCCAGGAATGTGCGGGCGAGTTTGGCGCGATCGACGTTTTCGGGTTTATAGAACGGAACGTCTTCGGTGCAAACCACCGAGTTGTGCATGCCGTACGCCAGAGCATCGCCGTAGCTCCGTTGCATCAGCATGAACTGGCCGGCCATCGGCGCGTAGTTTCCTGAATGGTTCGCAAGATAGAGCACCAGGGGCAACAGAGCGGCCTGTTCCGAAGAGTAAGTCGACAGCCGCAACACCGTTGCGAAATGCATCGGGCCGAAATCCAGATGTGCCGCTTCGCCCGTTGTGGGGTCGGTGAAGTTGACCGGGACCGGATGGGAATCCAGGGCATCGCGCAGCGCGTGGTACGTGGCTTCCGAATCACCGAAGCGATCACTGCAAGCGGCGTCGCGTTTGCAGCGCTCAAAAACGTTTGTGAGCGCGGCCTCCGCGTCGAGCGCAATCTCAGGGCCGAGGGCGAGCTCGGGTGCGACTACTCCATCGAGAATCAGAGTGCGGGTTCTCTTGGGAAAGCGACGCAGATAGTGCTCCGCTACACGCGTGCCGTACGAGCCGCCGTAGAGGTTGATCTGCTCGTAACCGAGCGCTGCCCGAACCCGCTCGAGATCCTGAACCGCAACGCTCGTCGTGTAGAAGGCGACGTTGGCATGCTTGTTCAGAGTGGCCAGGCACTTCTGCGTCTCAGCCTCGACTTGGGCCGGCGTGGCCCGAAGCAGCGCTTCGTCGTCAAACGCGCAATTGAGTACGTTCGACTTGCCGGTGCCCCGCTGGTCCACCAGCACGATGTCCCGGTTGCGATGGATTCGAGCGAAGGCGGGGGAGACGCCGGCATACATCGTCGATGCGGCCATGCCCGGGCCGCCGGCCAGCAGGAAGAGCGCATCGGGCGATTTGCGCCGGTTGATCGCAGGAATGCGCGCCACGTGGAGCGCGATCTTGTGCCCCTGGGGGGCGGCCGGGTTTTCGGGCACCTCGAGCGTGCCGCACTCGGCCCCGAGCACGTTGAAGTGCGAGGCGTCCACGAGCTGGCAGGACGAAAAGGAAATCGCATCCACCCGGGGGGGTGTGGGGCCTGCGGCTGATGCCGGCAAGCCGATCGCCCAGACCAGGGCGAGAATCCAGTACCTGAGGCGAGTGGTATTCAAGCGGGGCGGAAGACTAAAGCAACGCCGGGCCGGGCGGGTACGACCCAATTCCGTTTACCGGGCTGTGGGTGGGCCCGGCCCACCTGGCGTTTGTTGCTCTTCGCGCGCGCCCCTACAATACGGCGCTCTCCGATTCCCCAACGGATCCCTCTATGCGCTTCGCGCGCGCGTTCGATGTCATCGTCGTGGGCGGCGGTCATGCCGGCACTGAAGCCGCGCTGGCGGCTGCGCGCATGGGCGTGCGCACGCTGCTGCTCACCCAGAGCATCGAGACGCTGGGGCAGATGAGCTGTAACCCGGCGGTGGGCGGCATCGGCAAGGGCCACCTGGTGCGGGAGATCGATGCGCTCGGCGGCGCCATGGCGCGGGCCACGGATCGAGCCGGCATCCAGTTCCGCACGCTGAACGCGAGCAAGGGCCCTGCCGTTCGCGCAACCCGCGCGCAGGCGGACCGAACGCTTTACCGCCGCGCCGTGCGCGGCCTGCTCGAGAACCAGCCCAACCTCATGCTCTTCCAGCAGGAGGCGTCCGACCTGGTCGTGGAAGGCGAGCAGGTTCGGGGTGTGGTCACGGTGTCCGGCATCGTTTTCGAAGCGCCGACGGTGGTGCTGACGGTGGGCACGTTCCTGGGCGGCCGCATCCATGTCGGGCTCGATAACTACCAGGGCGGCCGCGCCGGCGACCCGCCGTCGAACCGGCTGGCGGCCCGCTTGCGGGAGCTGCCGTTTCGGGTGGGGCGCCTCAAAACAGGCACTCCACCGCGCATCGATGGGCGCTCAATCGACTTCTCGG
The DNA here is from genome assembly GCA_040007735.1 of Gammaproteobacteria bacterium. Classification (GTDB taxonomy): domain Bacteria; phylum Pseudomonadota; class Gammaproteobacteria; order Steroidobacterales; family Steroidobacteraceae; genus JADGHX01. The sequence goes on from JBDTUL010000314.1 coordinate 6,688, forward strand.
TGATGCTCCGGCAGGCCTCCGATAAGCCAGTCCCGGTTTTTTCGTTCCTCGGGCGAGCCGAAGAGCACCCCCGACAGATAGATTGTTTCATTACACAGACAAATGAGCGTACCCACGACATCATCCGGGCGGCTACTGATCGCTCGCCGATGTTCACGGGGGTCATCGAAGGGGTGGGGCCGCGGTATTGCCCGTCCGTCGAAGACAAGGTCGTGCGGTTCGCGGACAAGCTGTCTCATCAGATTTTCGTGGAGCCCGAGGGGCTCGAGACGCATGAGGTTTATCCGAACGGCATCTCGACGAGTTTGCCCTTCGATGTTCAATACGAATTCGTGCGCTCGATTCGCGGGTTCGAGAATGCGCATCTCACCCGGCCTGGGTATGCCATCGAGTACGACTTTTTCGATCCGCGCGACCTGAAGCCGTCGCTCGAGACGCGGTTCGTGGGTGGGCTGCACTTTGCGGGGCAGATCAACGGGACCACCGGATACGAAGAAGCCGCGGCTCAAGGGTTGGTGGCGGGTATCAATGCGGCGTTGAAGGTTCAGGGGCGGGATGCGTGGGTGCCCAAGCGTAGCGAGGGGTATCTGGGCGTGCTGGTCGATGACCTCGTCACCCAGGGCACGCGGGAGCCTTACCGCATGTTCACGAGCCGGGCCGAGCATCGGTTGCTGCTTCGTGAGGACAATGC
>JBDTUL010000315.1:0-7368 GCA_040007735.1 Gammaproteobacteria bacterium
CGCGCGGGCGGATACAATGGCGCTTCCCGCGAACCGCTGCAGGAAGACGGCCTTGCTGGCCTGTGCCGACCCATGAACTCAGCCCTTGCGCCTCTGGCCGTCGCGTTGACGAAGCCACCGCCCTGGTTGTCTTCACACGCGCCCCTGGCAGAACAGATTCTTCACGCGGCTGACTCACTGTCAGTCGTCGCGGCGTTGAATGCGGCGCGTAGTGATAGCAGCCTTGCATCCATCCAGTTCGTCGAGCATTCGGCGCTGCCGGCAGGCGAACCCTATGAATCTTTTATCGCTCGCACGGGTTGTGTTCCCACCCGTGAGAACCTGCATGACCTCTTCAACGGGCTGATGTGGATCACCTATCCGCAAGCCAAGCGACGATTGAATGTGCTGCAAGCCCAGCAGATCGCTCGCGATGGCGCCTCAGGCCCGCGCGGGCCGTTGCGCGATGCCCTGACTCTGTTCGATGAAAACGCAGCCGTACTGCAAGCGCCTGCCGGCTTGGTGGATGCCCTGCGGCAGCGTGATTGGAACACTCTGTTCGTGACAGGGCGGGCGCAGTGGCAGTCGGCGCGCCTCGCGATATTTGGCCACGCCTTGATGGAGAAACTGATGCAGCCGCGCAAGGCAGTCACCGCCCATGTGTGGGTGACCGAACAGTCGACTGACGACGCGGTGGCATCGAGCCTCACACCCGAACGACTGATCGCCAAATCGTTTCTGCCGCTACCCGTGCTGGGTATCCCAGGGTGGTGGCCAGCCAACGAAGAGCCCGGCTTCTATGACGACGCCGAGGTCTTCCGGCCTCCACGTTGAAGTGCCCATCACCTCCAGACACTTGCTGATGCACGTCTCCAGCATCTCTGACGCGAAATATTACGAAATCGATCTGCGCACCAACGGCGCCGATTCGCCCATGGCTGTGGATGATTTCCTGAAGTCTTATCTGGTGCCAGGCGGGCGGTATTACACAGCGTCAACCTGCTTCTCTGGCCGCGCACCGGGAGCCGCGTGGGACTACTGCAATGCCGGCTATGGGTTGCTAGGATATCTCGTGAGCCGCATCGGCGGCGAAAGCCTGATCCAGCAAACGAGCCGGCATCTCTTCGCGCCGCTGAACATGCGGCACACGAGCTGGACGCTTCGCGATACCCCGAAGCGGTTGCGAACGACGCCTTATGAACGTGGTAGACGGCGCCCCGGTAGCGGTGGAACCGGTTGGCTTCCCGGACGCGGGTGCGGGAATGATTCGAACCTCCATCCAGGATTTCATGCGTTTCATCGCGACTTGCGCGAATGGCGGCTCTGCGCATCACACGCGCATTCTGCAAGCCGACACGATGTCCCAGATGATTGAGATGAAGACTCCGGCCTCGTTGCCGGAGTGGCTCACCGGTCAAGGGCTCGGCTGGATGGCATCGAAACTCGAAGGTGTGCCGACGCCAGAACACTTTGGTGGAGATCCGGGCGTGTTCACTGCGGTGTACGCGGAGCCTGCCACCCGCAGTGGGGTGGCAGTCTTTACCAACACTTCCGCAACCGCCGCCAGCAAGGCGGCGGTGAAGGCGATTGCGAGTCGCCTGTTACTGGTTCACCGTGAACCCTTCTCCTAACGCGATCGTCAGCGTGGACCCGGCAGCGAGCACCACCTCCGAGCCGGTTTTCTTCGCCGCCACGGCGCCGATGGCGCCGCCGAGCAAGCCGCCGATGACTTTGCCGCGATTGTTCGTCTTCACCTGGTGGCCGAGGATGGCGCCGGCTGCGACGCCGCCGAGGATCTTGGCGGTGTCCTGAACCTTCTCGCTCTTGCCCTGCTCGTTGATTTCACCACTGATGGGAATGCTCTGGCCGTTCGCCAGCTCCAGGTGGTTGAACTTCAGCCCCAGCATGGGCACGGCGCCGATGGCGTTGCTGCCCGAGATGACATCAGTGATAGTGCCCGTGACGCGCGCGCCGGCTGGCACGGCGACCCGGTTGTCTACCATCAGATCAGAGGCGAGGCGCGCTTCGAACGCGTCGCCCGGCGTGGACGTCTTGGTCGACAGATCCGATGCCAAGGCCACACTGAGCTGGGTGCCGGCAGGCACCACGATGTGCACCGGTGCCGGCGCAGGTTTCGGTGCGGTGATCTTGGGAGCGCTGCTCATTGCAGTGTTTGAGGAAGTGGGTTTGGCCCGAACAGGCTTCTTGTTGCCAGCGGCTTTCGCAGCAGCGGCCTCACTTTCCTGGCGCGCGGTTTCTTCGGCCTGCAGGCGAGCGGCTTCGCGCTCCTGCTCCTTGGCGGCCAGTTCGGCCTCGCGTCGTGCAAGGTCCTGCTCGCGCGCGGCGAGCTCGGCGGCCTTGGTGTCTTCAGTCGCAGACAGGGCAGTGGTAGCAGGCGCAGGTGCCGGCGGCGTTGACCCACCGCTGCAGCCCACCAGCACGCCCGCGAGGGCGATTCCCGGCAACCCGGCGGTCAATCTTTTGAACTTCAGCACGACATTTTTGCGCATCGCAGTCTCCTCGGAACGCTCAAAGTGTCCGCAACAGCGTTGCGGCGGGCCCGAAGATACCCTAGTTCATGCGCTCCGAAACACGACGGACCGCATACGCTCGAGCATTGGCGCCACAACCGGCACCGTGAGCATGGTGCTGCCGATGGCCATGAGCAGCAGCGTGGTGAACGTTTCGCTGGTGATGATCTGCTTGTCGAGCAGGATGTTCACAAAGATGATCATGATCAGCGCCTTCGTCTGCAGCAGCCAGCCGATCAGCGAAGCTTCGCCAGCCTCCCATTCGAGAATGCGTCCGGCGACGTGTGTGCCAATGAGCTTGCCCACCACGGATGCGATCAGCAGCATTGTCAGCGATGGGGGGTAGTGAACAAAAAGCCCTCAATCGCCGGGCGGCTGAGAGAGATCAATGAAACTGTTGATGGAGAGCCGCCCCGTCAACGCATTGGCATTTGGCACGAATGTTGAGTCAATCGCCCCTGAGTGCAGCGAGTTGCGCCGATACACCAGCATGCGATTGAACACCCCATCCTGGCTTGCGGTCTGCTCGAACAACGCCGTGTCGCCATCGATATACCCCGCCCCCAGCGCCTGCGGCTCGAGCAACTCGCTCTGCAGGCATCTGAAATAGTTTTCGTTGCGGGACTCGTCGATATATTCAAACCCGGTCTTGCGATGCCGGTAGAACGCTGTGCCTCCCAGCTTTCTCTTGAACAGATAGTGAATGGTCGCAAGCCCATATCGTGCCAGCGAATCCACGTGCGGAATGCGCTGGGGCACGGCAAGCTTTTCCGGAGGCGTGGTGATGATCGAGTAGTGGCACATGGAGAAGCGCAGCGAGCCGCCGCGCACCTCCAGGCATTCGAGCAGCGGACCGCGGAGCTTCTCGAGGATGAGCTGCTGATAACTCAGCGGCGCTTTGGCTCTGATACCCGGGTAGAAGCGAGTAGGCTCGGAGAACACCTTCGAGGCGGCGTCGGCGACCAGCCCATCCGCATTGGCAACGAACTGATCGATGACCAGCAGCGGAGCTTTCTCCGCGCCGATCTCGAGTTTTTGAATTCGCAGGTCGGGGTGCAGATGCATATGCATGGGCGCGCAGGATATCCGAGAGTTCCTCAGGGCAGCAGCCAGTCCTCGCCGAAGTCAGCAAGGCGTGGCGCCGGCTTGACACTCCGCGGGCCGAAGGCTTTCGCAAGCGCTTCATCCCGGTGGTTGCCGTCTTCCTGACCGGCCGGCCGCTGTGGGTTTCCCCGGAGCTGGACGCGGCCGATGCCTTCGTTGTCGCGTGGCTGCCCGGGACGGAGGGCGGCGGCGTCGCCGACGTCCTGTGCCGCGGTAAGGACGGCAAGGTGGACCACAACTTCACCGGCAAGCTCTCGTACTCCTGGCCGCGCGACCCCTCGCAGGCCGCGGTCAACCGGAACGATGCGACCTATCGGCCCCTGTTCCCCTATGGCTACGGCCTGACGTACTGAGGCCGCCGCGGCCCCGGAAATCGGCCCGGCAGGGGCTATGGAGGCCCGGCCGGACGGCTGCTTTGTTATCATTCGCGGCTTCCAGGCGCCCTGGCGCCCCCCGCAGCTGAAGGTCGAGAGATGCTCCAACGGATAAGAGATGGTCTGCAGAAGCAGAAGTGGGTCGCCATTCTGGTGCTGGGCGCGCTCATCCTGGTGTTTGCTGCCTGGGGCGCGTACGGCATCGTGGATGTGGGCATCGGCTCGGCCCAGTACGCCGCGAAGGTCGACGGTGAGAAGGTCGGTCTGAAAGAGGCCCAGGAGGCCTGGCAGCAGCAGCAAATCCAGTGGCAACAGCGCTTCGGCGGCGAATTGCCCGCGGATATCAAGTCACGGCTGCAGGATCAATTGCTCGAAGGCATGGTGCGCGAGGCGCTGCTGGCAAAGCACTCACATGACCTCGGCTATCGGGTCAGCGACACGCAGCTCCACGAGGAAATCCGCCGGCTTCCGGCGTTCCAGCTCGAAGGCAAATATTCGCCAGACGCCGCGCGCTACGCGCTGGCGCAGGCCGGGCTGTCGTTGCCGGCATTCGAGGCAACCCTGCGCCGCGAATTGCAGCGCGCGCAAATCGAGAACGGCATCCGCGTCTCGGATTTCGTGTCCCCGGTTGAGCTTGCGCGGCTGCAGGCCCTGCAAGGCGAGCAGCGCGAAGTGCGTTACGTGACACTGACGCCGGAAAAATATTCGGCTGCGGTGAATGTGAATGACGCGGCCGTCGAGGCCTACTACAAGGCGAACCAGCCGCGCTTCATGACCACCGAATCCGTTCAGCTCGCCTACGCCGAACTACGCCTGGACCAGCTCGCAAGCGAGGTCACGGTGACGGACGATGAGTTGAAAGCCGCCTACGACAAGAACAAAGACAAGTACATCCAGCCTGAAAAGCGGCACGTGAGGCACATCCTCATCGAGCCCGGCAAGGACGACGCGGCTGCCCAGAAACAGGTGCAGGCGCTGCTGGCAGAGGCGAAGTCCGGCAAGGATTTCGGCGAGCTCGCGAAGAAAAACTCGCAGGACACGGGCTCGGCGCCGAGCGGCGGAGACCTGGGCTGGATCGAGCGTGCGAATTTCGACCCCGCGTTCATCGATGCGGCGTTCAGCATGGCCGCCGGTGAAGTGCGCGGCCCGGTCAAATCGAAGTTCGGCTATCACCTCATCAAGGTCGAAGAGATTCAGGCTGCGAAGGGCCGCAGCTTCGAGGAGGCCCGCGGCGAAATCGAAGCTCAGGTGAGGAAGGACAAGGCGTCCGACAAGTTCGGCGACCTGCAGGAAAAACTGCAGCAGAAGCTCGAACAGCCCGGTGCGGATCTCGACGCGCTGGCCAAGGAGTTCAGCCTGCAGACCGGCGAAGTCGCGCAGTTCCTGAAAGGCGAGGGCGGCGCGCCGCTCGGCAACTCCCCCGAATTGCAGGAAGCTGCGTTCAGCACCGCCGTGCTCGATGAGCATCGCCTTGGCGGCCCGGTGGCGGTTGGCGAAGATCGGCTGGTGCTGGTGAAGGCACTGAAGCACGAGAAGCCGACGCCGAAGCCGTTGGCCGCCGTGCATGATGAAATCGTTGCGGCCCTGCGCAAGGAGAAGGGCAACGAGGCCGCCGTGAAAGCGGCGGACCTTGCGCGCGTGAAGCTCGAGGCCGGCACCTCTTTCGATGACGTGGCGAAGGAGCTCGCCATCACCGCGGAACCGGCCCACTTCATCGGGCGCGACGACCCGTCGGTGCCGGTGCCGGTTCGTGACCTGGTGTTCAAGAGCCCGAAGCCGGTGGGCGGCAAGCCAGTGTTCCGCTCCCTTCCGCTGGAAGCGGGCGGCGCAGTGTTCCTCGCGGTCACAGGCGTTCGCGCAGAACCCAGCCCCAACCCGGAATTGCAAGCGCGCGCGAAGCGTGAGGCCAGCCAGCGACACGGGCAGGGCGACGCCGCTGCCTACATGGATGAGCTGCGTCGCACGGCAGACGTCAGCAAGAATCCCAAAGCGTTCGAGTAGGTCGAGCGCGCGTTTTGACAGCCTCCGGCGCTACCGCGGCCCGCCCGACTCCGGTTGCGCCGATTCTCATCGCCATGGTCGTCGGTGGGCTCGTGGGCTGGTTCACCGGCCCCGATGCGCACATCGGCAGCCTGGAAGTGGTGAAGCTGTTCGAGTTCATCGGCACGCTGTTCATCAACCTGCTGAAGATGCTGATCGTGCCGCTGATCGCATCGTCCATCATCACCGGCGTGGCGAGCCTCGGTTCCGGACGCGATCTCGGGCGCCTCGGGCTGAAGACGCTGTCGTTCTACATCGTCACTACGCTGCTCGCCGTGCTCATCGCGCTCACGGTCATCAACGTGGTGCAGCCGGGCATCGTGGATGGGCAACCGGCTCGCCACCTGCTGGCGCTCGACGCCGATGTGGCCACTGTCAGCAAGATGGTGGATGCCAAGGCACACACGAGTGTGTTCGACACCATGCTGAACATCGTGCCGGCCAACGTCATCGAGGCGGCCGCCAACACGAAGCTGCTCGGCATCGTGTTCTTCAGTCTGATGTTTGGATTCTTCCTGTCGCGCATCGAGATGCCGTATCGGCAGACGGTGCTGGATTTCTGGCAGGGTGTGTTTCGCGTGATGATGGGGATGACTGAATTCGTCATGCGGCTCGCGCCGATCGGCGTGTTTGGCCTTACTGCGCGCGTGGTGGCGAAGGCCGGCATCGGTGCGGCCGGGCCCATGCTGGTGTTTGGCGCGTGTGTAGTGACGGCGCTGGCGCTGCACATGTTCGTTGCGCTTCCTGCGCTCATTCGATTGGTGGGGCGTGTGAGTCCGTGGCCCTTGTTTCCGGCCATGAGCCCTGCGTTACTCACTGCGTTTTCTACAGCGTCTTCATCGGCTACGTTGCCGTTGAGCCTGGAGTGCGTTGAGAAGCGAGCGAAGGTTTCGGAGCGGGTGGCGAGCTTTGTGATGCCGCTGGGGGCTTCTATCAATCACGCGGGTAGCGCGTTGTATGAATGTGCGGCGGCTATGTTTATTTGCCAGGCGTATGGGTTGCACTTGTCGTTTGGCACGCAGTTCACGATTGTGATTCTGGCGCTCATTACTTCGATGGGGATTGCTGGCATTCCCGCCGCGTCGCTGGTTGCGATTGCGGTGATTCTGGCGGCGGTAGGGTTGCCTGCCGAGGCGATTGGGGTGCTGCTGGTGTTGGATCGGTTGCTGGATATGGCGCGCACCGCCGTTAATGTGTTTGCGGATGCGGTGTGTGCGGTGATTGTGGCGCGCCTCGAAGGCGAACAAGGCGTTTTGCGGGCCTGAGTCCTTAGGCCTGGGCGGCTTGAAGAGCCCTCAATCGCCGGGCGGCTCGAACCATTTTATTTTTTGAATCTTCAG